>QHPA01000031.1 GCA_003218935.1 Verrucomicrobiota bacterium | reverse complement strand
GGCATCACCGACCGCGAGTGCCGGCTTTGCTTCGCGCTCGCGCTCTGGAATGGGCGCGACCCGATTTTGAAAGAGCGCCTGTTCGGCCTCACCAGCACCGAGGGGAATCATGGCGAGGACGTGAAGGAGCAATATTTCTACCTCGATTCGACGCCGACGCATTCCTATCTAAAGGCGCTCTACAAATATCCGCAGGCGGAATATCCCTACGCGCGGCTGGTCGAGGAAAATCGCCGGCGCGGCAGGAACGAGCCGGAGTTCGAGCTGACGGACACTGGAGTTTTCGACGATAACCGCTACTTCGACGTCTTCGCTGAATATGCCAAAAATTCTCCGGACGACATTTTGATTCGCATCACCGCGACCAATCGCGGGCCCGAAGCCGCAACGCTGCATCTGCTGCCGACGATTTGGTTTCGCAATACCTGGTCATGGGGTTGCGCGCATGAAGGGTGCTCGCTCAAGCCGCGGATTCGACGGCACAAGGACGCGAACCTGCTGGAGGCGACGCACGAAACACTGGGAAAATTTTTCCTTGCCGTGGGTACCGCGGAGGGCAGGAGCCTTCCCCCCTTCCTGTTTACCGAGAATGAATCCAATTCACCCCTGCTTTGGGGCGCCGTCGAGGACGGCGCATTTGCGAAAGACGCGTTTCATGGATACGTCGTTCACGGTCGCCAGGACGTGGTGAACTCGCAGGGCGTGGGGACCAAGGTGGCGCCGCATTACGTTCTGGACGTTGCGGCGGGCCAGTCGTGCACCGTTCCGCTGCGTCTGTTCAGCGACGCGGAAGCGCCGCCCCAGCCGCTGGGCGCCGACTTCGATCCGATTTTTTCTCTGCGGAAGCGCGAGGCGGACGAGTATTATGCTTCGGTGACCTCGGCAAAACTGTCCGACGCCGAGCGCAACGTGGCGCGGCAGGGCTACGCCGGTTTACTCTGGAGCAAGCAATTCTATCACTACGTCGTGCAGGACTGGCTGGAAGGTGACCCGGCGATGCCCCCGCCGCCGGCGAGCCGCAGGCAGGGACGCAACCACGATTGGGCGCATCTCTACAGCCGCGACGTGATTTCGATGCCGGACAAATGGGAATATCCGTGGTTCGCGGCGTGGGATCTGGCGTTTCACATGATTCCGTTTGCGCGGATCGACCCCGGGTTTGCCAAGGAGCAGATCATTCTTTTCCTGCGCGAATGGTATATGCATCCGAACGGCCAGATTCCGGCTTACGAATTCGCCTTTCGCGACGTGAATCCGCCGGTGCACGCATGGGCCGCCTGGCGCGTCTATAAGATCGCGGCCCGGCGCGGCGACCGCGACCGCGACTTCCTGGAAAGCGTCTTTCAGAAGTTACTGCTTAATTTCACCTGGTGGGTGAACCGCAAGGATGCCCACGGCAAAAACCTTTTTTCCGGCGGATTCCTCGGCCTTGATAACATCGGCGTGTTCGACCGATCCAAACCGTTGCCGACGGGCGGGACCTTGCAACAGGCCGACGGCACGGCGTGGATGGCGTTTTACTGCGCCACCATGCTGAGCATCGCTCTGGAACTGGCGCACGACGGCGGCAAAGTCCGCACGGCTTATGAAGACATGGCGTCGAAGTTCCTCGAACACTTCGTGCAGATCGCCGATGCCATGAACACACTTGGCGGCACCGGCTTGTGGGACGAAACCGATGGCTTCTATTACGACCAAATCCGATTTGACGACAGCGCCGTGCCTTTGAAGACAAGGTCGATGGTCGGCTTGCTTCCGCTGATCGCGGTGGAAGTGCTGGAGGAAGAGTCGATTCAGGGCCTCCCTGGCTTCAGCAAGCGCCTGGCCTGGTTCGTGAAACACCGGCAGGACCTGTCACGGCACATCACACACTGTGAATGCGACCATGGGCATCGACTGGTCGCGATTCCCTCGCGCGAACGGCTCGAACGCGTGCTCGGGTACTTGCTCGATGAAAATGTATTTCTCTCGCCCTATGGGATTCGCTCCCTGTCGATGTTTCATCAGAAAAATCCTTACGAATTTCACGCCGGCGGTGACGTGCACCGGGTCGAATATGTGCCGGGCGAATCGAATACCGGGCTCTTTGGCGGCAACTCGAACTGGCGCGGACCGATTTGGTTTCCCACCAACTATCTCCTCATCGAGGCGATCGAGCGCTACCACCACTTCTATGGCGACCATTTCAAAGTGGAGTGTCCGACTGGCTCCGGAAAACGACTGACGCTGCATGAAGTTTCACAGGAACTGTCGCGCCGGCTGGCGGGCATTTTCCTGGCCGATAAAAACGGGCGCCGCCCGTGCCACGGCAACGACGCGCGCTGGGCCAAAGACCCGCACTGGCGCGACCTGGTTTTGTTCCACGAATATTTCCACGGCGAAACCGGCCAGGGACTGGGCGCCGGCCATCAGACCGGCTGGACCGCGCTGGTGATCCGTCAGGTGGAGGACCTCGCGCGCCATCGAAACAAACAGCAGCCTGTAGCCGCAGTTGCATAAACATGAAGACGGACTACTTTCGAGTCTGGCGGCTGAAAATGAAATGTGTGATTTACAGCTGTGGATTTTCGATGTTGCTGCTGACGGGTTGCGGCCAGACGCGCGTCGCCACCGTCTCTGCGACCGGCGCAGCGCCGTCCACCAACTCACCGGCTGTTATCCTCAACTGGAATATGAAAGACAAAGTCATCAAGACCGAAGAGGAGTGGAAAAAAGAGTTAACACCCGCGCAATTCGGTGTCCTCCGCAAAAAAGGAACCGAACGCGCTTTCACCGGTGAATATTGGAACAACCACCAGCCCGGCATTTACGGATGCGCCGGTTGCGGTCTCGCCTTGTTCAGTTCAGAGCACAAATTTGATTCCGGCACTGGCTGGCCGAGTTTCTCTCAACCCATCAAAGCCGAACAGGTAACCTCGGAAGCCGACAACACCCTCTTCATGCGCCGCACGGAAGTCGTTTGCGGTCGTTGCGGCGGGCACCTTGGCCATGTTTTCGAAGACGGTCCCAAACCGACCGGCCTGCGCTACTGCATTAATTCCGCAGCGCTGAAATTTGAAAAGAAGCAGTAAGAGGCTTGGCTCCGATTCGTGTGTTGAACTCCTGCTCCAGGCGTCGTCCAGCTTGTCCCTTGACCAGGGGAGCGGGGACATCAGGGTCCGAATCCTGACACAGCCGCCATGTTTCCGTGGCGGGACAGTGCCCTGGGCTGTCCGCGCCGCGTTCGGCGGCACAAGATAACAAGGCGGAACGCGCCCTTTGGGGTTCTGTCCGCTCAAAACCCGCACAGGGACGCTGGCGCGGCGTCGCTACCCCCTTCGGGGAAATGTCAGGGTGCGCCCCGACATCAGGTATACACCCCACTTCCGAGGGGACAGGATAGCTGATACCTTCGAGACTGGAAAACGAGTGGTATTGGTTGTGAACAAAGAATTGCGCATCCTGATCCTGGAAGACAACGCCAGCGATGTGGTGTTGATAAACCGCGAATTGCGCCAGAGCGGCCTCGCCTTCCGATCCATACGAGTTGAAACGCGGGAGGCGTTCATCCGCGAACTTGAGGAGGATCCGCCCGACCTGATTTTCTCCGACCACGGCCTTCCGACGTTTAACGGTTTCGCGGCGCTGGCCCTTGCGCAGCTGAAGTGTCCAGAGATTCCGTTTATCTTCGTCACCGGTTCGGCACAGGAAGAAATGGCGGTGGAAACGTTCAAAAAGGGCGCCACTGATTTCGTCCTCAAAGGCCGGATGTCCAACCTGGCACCTGCTGTGCAACGAGCTTTACAACTGGTGGAGGAGCGGGCGCGTCGCAGAGAGGCAGAGCATGCGTTGCAGAAGAGCGAGGAACGCTACCGGCAATTGGTGGAGCTGTGTCCGGACGCGCTCCTGGTCCAGAGTGATGATCACATCGTCTTCGCCAACACGGCCGCTGCCCGGTTGCTCGGCGCGGACAGCGTTGAACAACTCATCGGCAAGCCGTTGAAGGAAATCGTCCGCCCGGATTACTGGGAGATGATGCAGCGACGTCTGCGCCAGTTGCGCGAGGAAGGCACCACGTTTTTCTGGAAGTCGGCTCAGAGCCGGATGCAGCGGCTGCAGGGAGATGCGGCCGTGGTTCCTTTCATTGAAGAAAAATTCGTGCGACTGGACAATCAGGTCGTGGATGTGGAAGTGGCCGCCGCGCCACTGACGTTTGAAAACCGGCCAGCCGTGCAGATCATCGCGCGCGACATCACCCACCGCAAGCGGGCCACGGAATAGTTGCATGAACGCGAAACCTGCCGCGCCGCGGCGCCCGACACCGCACCTGGAAACTTGAGCGGTGGGAAGCCGCACCTCATTTTGCTGGTTGCGTGATTTCAAGCCAGCGAACATAATCTTCGCCAACGAAGCAATTGAACTGAAGTATGCAGAAAATAACAGTGATACTAGCGGATGACCACACGGTCGTGCGGCAGGGCCTCCGCGCTTTGCTCGACGCAGAAGAGGACATGCAGGTTGTCGGTGAGGCGGACAATGGACGCCAGGCGGTACAAATCGCCCAACGCCTGCGAGCCGATGTGGTCGTCATGGACATCGGGATGCCCTCGCTCAACGGGCTGGAGGCGACACGGCAAATCACCAAGGAAAGCCCCGGGTCCAAAGTGCTCATCCTTTCGTCCTACAGCGACGAAGAATATGTGCAGCAGTTGACCGAAGCCGGCGCCACCGGCTACCTGATCAAACAAACTGCCTCGCAGGATCTGGTGATGGCCATTCGCGAAGTAAAGAAAGG
>QHPA01000030.1 GCA_003218935.1 Verrucomicrobiota bacterium | reverse complement strand
CCGTGGGGCACAATGAAGCTGCCGTGCGTCTGTATATCCGAGAGCAAGAGAAGGAAGACCAACGCCTGGATCAGTTGGGACTGTTCGCAGGCGAAAGCCGCTTTGAGCGGCTCCAAGATTAACCCGCTTTGAGCGGTTCACAATTTCAAGCCTCCGGCTTTGCCGGAGGTCGCTGACTAACCGTGACAAAGAAATTTGGATGTATGTCAGGTAGGGCGCGTCACTCCTTGTGCGCCGCAGACGGTTTTAATTAGTGTACATTCGTGTCCATTGGTGGTTGAAAATTTTCATTTATGAGAGCGAAAACTGACGTGAACGACCGTTTTGTCATCATTATGGCCGGCGGGCGCGGCGAGCGGTTCTGGCCGGTCAGCCGCGAGAAGACGCCCAAGCAACTGCTCGCGCTCCTTGGCAAGAAATCATTCCTACAAGACGCGGTGGATCGTGTGCTGCCCCTGGTGCCGCTGAAAAATATTCTGGTCATCACGAACGAAGTGCAGGCGCCGCAGGTGGCCAAACAACTGCCGAAACTGCCGAAACAAAACATCATCGCCGAGCCGGTTGGTCGCGACACTTGCGCGGCGGTGACGCTGGGCGCGGCGATTGTCGGGGCGCGATCCACGACTGCAGTCATGGCGGTGCTGCCGGCCGACCATGTGATTCCCGAAGAAAAAAAATTTCAGCAGGTGTTAAATGATTGTTTCGATCTCGCCAATCGCGGCCAGGCGATTGTGACCATCGGCATCAAGCCCACCGAACCGGCCACCGGCTACGGTTACATTCGGGTCGGCGAGGCGCTGCCGCCGCCGCAAGGAGTGAAGCCTTACAAGACCGCGTTTTATCGCGCGGAGCGGTTCGTGGAGAAGCCGCACTTCGACAAGGCGCTCGAATATGTGAGCAACGGCCAGTATCGCTGGAACGCCGGGATGTTCATCTGGGGTTTCGTGACCGTCACTGAAGGATTGCAGAAGCATCAGCCGGAGATGTATGAAGTCTGCCAGCGCTGGTTCAAAGTCGCGAACAATCGGCCGAAGCTCGCCAGGGCGCTGGCGAGGGACTATCGCGACATCAAAAAAATCTCCATCGACTTTGCGCTCATGGAGCACGCACAGAATGTCGTCGTGGCTGATGGCAATTTTGCCTGGGACGACCTCGGTTCCTGGAACGCACTGGCGCGGCACCTCAAGCCCGACGCCGAAGGCAACTGCGCGGTGGCCGATTTCGTCCACGTCGATGCCGCGCGCAACGTCATTTTCGACGCGCGCACGAAGAATCGCACGCCGATTGCCGTCGTCGGCCTGCGCGATTCCATTCTGGTGATGGCCGATGACGCGACGTTGCTCGCCCACAAAAGCCAGTCGCAGAAGGTCAAAGAGCTGGTCAAGAAACTGGCCGAAACGAAAGCGTATAAGAGTTTGGTCTGAGCCACTGCAGACAAACGATGAACGGCGCTATTGCCATTGGAGATGGGTTGTTGGTTCCCAGCCCGGCTGTTCGGCGCGAGTATTTGAAGTTGCCCCGCGACCTCGCGGCACTGACGCGCAGTTTCGGAATCACGTTGCCGCCGCAACTCCAGCGCGATACCGCCGTGCTGGCTTTTTCCATCGAGTGCACCGACCGCTTGCTGGATGCCATTCGAGAGGCTGGCGGACGCGGCAAGTTCAGTATTGACGTGTTGTCACGTCTGCGCGCAGAGAGGATCTCGAACCCGGACGTCACGCCCGAGTTGATCGGCTGGCTCGCGCGGTTGAAGGACGTTGCGGAGCGACATCACGTCCACGCGGAATTCTGTGAAACCATTCGCGAGCTTTTCTGCAACAGCGAGCGGATGCGCATCACGCAGAGCGGCGCTCGATTCGTCGATTGCGCGGTCAAGGAGGGCCGGTTGATGGTGGAACTGCTGCTCTTGATTTTAGGGGATGTTTCCACGCCGTCATTTGCAAACTTTATGCATCGTCTCGCCGGCCCGGCCAACCTGGCCGACAAACTCCGGGATGCGCGTCACGACTTTCAGCGCGGAGAAATCGCCGTGCGGCTCACCCTGTCTTTTCGCGCGCGGCTGCTTTACGAAATGCTTTGGCGGGTTATTCATCTCGTTCGCGTATCCGGAGTCAACGGGCGGCTGGTGGTGTGGGGTGTTCAGTCGCTGTTCACCGAATTGATCTGGTTTAGGTTTTCAACATTGCATTCGCGCTGAGGGTTGCCCTTGCGGGCGACCTCCGAATTTTGGACGCGCATCCTGAACCGTAGCCGCCGACGTGAGTCGGCGCTCACCAGTTGGAAGTGCGCGGACTGACGTCGGCGGCTACGATGTTCCTGGAGCCTCTATGATTCCAGAGTCGCGCATTGGGGCCATGAACCGCGACACCGAGCGCAGAGTGGGACAGGCTTCCAGCCTGTCAGCTCCCAGCAGGCAAGATGCCTGTGCCACTCTCCGGGGTTCCAGGGGAGGGTCTGACATTGTTGCCGGGCCGGACGCGCTAACGCACGGTGGCTCGCAGCTTCTGCCGGCACTGTTCGACGAGCTTTTCGTGCGCCGTGTTTACCTCGACGTCGGTGAGCGTGCGTTCGGCATGGCGATAGGTGAACGCGTACGCCATGCTCTTTTGCCCGGCCGGCACGTGTTGGCCGCGAAAAACGTCGAACAGCTCCACGCTCTCGAGGTTTGCCGGTTTCGCCTGTTTGACGACGTTGAGCACGCTCTCGTGCGTGGTTGATTCCGGCACGAGCATCGCGATGTCGCGGCGAATGCCGGGGAACTGCGGCAAGGGCTTGAAACACTTGCCCGTGTTCCGCCGGGCGAGGAGGGCGTCAAAGTTCAGCTCGGCCAACAAAACCGGGTCGCGCAAGTCGTATTGTTTCGCCAGCAGCGGAGACACTTGACCCGCTTCGCCGAGCGTCAGTTTGCCGCCGAGCTGAATGAGGGCCGATTCGAGAAACAACGGCGTGCTCTCCGCGCGCCTGGACCAGGTGAATCCGCGCAGGCCAAATTGGTCGAAGAATTCATCGAGTAAACCTTTCAAATCGTAGATGTCGAATCTGGCGTCGCGGCCTGCTCCGCTCCAAAACAACTGATGGCGGTGGCCGGTCAGCGCAATCGCCAGACGACGTTCTTCAATGTGGCACACCCTTCCGGCCTGGGATTTTGGAGGCGAGGATGTCTGCGCCACTGTGAACACGCGGCCGATTTCGAACAGTGCTACGTCACCGGTCTTGTGATGCACGTCGTGGCGCAACGCGTCCAGCAGTCCGGGAATCAGACCGGGCCGCAGCACGTCCATGTCGCTGCTGAGCGGATTCGCCAGTTCGACAATCGGTGGAACGCCTGTGTGCTCCGTCGCTAGTTTTGCCGCTGCCTCCGAGATCAAGGTCTGTCCCTGGGCCTCGTTCAAACCAAGCCCGGTGAGAAGGCGCCGCGCCTCCACGATTTGATCATAAACAGCGTCGAACGTGTTTGCGCCGATGGCGCCGCGCGGTGGTGTGGCGGGAATTTTGTCCACCCCATAGAGCCGCGCCACTTCCTCGATCAAATCGGTCTCTCGCTTGAGATCCACGCGGTGGGTTGGAATGCGGACGGCGATGGGCGTTGCCGCAGCTTCGGGCGGCGCGTCCACGGGGCGAGGCGTCCGTCGGGCGGCCTTCAACCCCAACAGGCTGAGGTATGCCTCGATTTCCTCCCGCTGCAATTCGACGCCGAGCAATTGAGTCACCTTGGCCGGACGCAGGCTAATCGTTCTCGGCTCGAGGGGCTGCGGATAAGCATCCACAACGCCTTCGACCAGCTGGCCACCCGCCGTTTCGAGAATCAATTCGGCGCAGCGTTGACTGGCCCAGTCCGTGATACCAATGTCCGCGCCGCGCTCGAAACGATAGGAAGCGTCGGTGCGCAAATCGAGCGCCTTCGAGGTGCGCCGAACGTTCGTCGGCTCGAAACAGGCGCTTTCGATCAGTACGTCTTTGGTCTGCTCGTTGATCTCGGTGTTCTGTCCGCCCATGACACCCGCCAGCGCGATGGGCTTGGTTTCATCGGCGATGAGCAACATGTCCCGGGACAAAGTTCGCTTCTGGCCGTCCAAAGTGACAAACAATTCGCCGTTTTGCGCCCGACGAATGACGATGGTGGGAATATCGTCGGCGTGAGGAGGCGGATCGCCGTGGTCCCCCTCCTTACGTCGGGGGCTACGAGCGAGGAGATGATAATCGAACGCGTGCAGTGGTTGGCCTGTTTCCAACATCACGTAGTTCGTCACATCAACGACGTTGTTGATGCTGCGGAATCCAACTTTCTCCAGCGTCGAGCGCAGCCAGTCCGGACTCCGCCCGATCTTCACGCCGCGCACGACGCGCGCGACGTAGCGTGGGCAAAGGTCGGCGTCTTCGATGCGGACACTGATGAGCTCGTTGCAAGTCGGGACAGGCATTTTGCGTTGTCCTGACAGGCTGGAAGCCGGTTCCACTTTAACCTCGGGCAATTTCAACGCGCTGCCCGTGGCGGCGCTGATTTCACGCGCGATGCCGATCACGCTGTTGAGGTCGGGGCGGTTCGGCGTGACTTCGAGGTCGTAAACGACGTCGCTGGCGGCGCGGCCAACGTACTCAGCGAATGGCTGACCAACCGTCGCGTC
>QHPA01000029.1 GCA_003218935.1 Verrucomicrobiota bacterium | reverse complement strand
CGTTGACGAAGCTGTTCTTCAAAAAGTCCACGCCCAGCGTGATGGTTTGCAGCGGATTTTTCACCTCGTGAGCGATGCCGCCGGCAAAAGTGCTTACCGCTTCGAGCCTCTCCGACTGGATCAGTTGCATCTGCGCGGCCTTCAGCTCTTCGTGCGCCTGATGAAGCCCGGAAAGCGCCTTCTCCAACTCTTCCAGGTGCTGTTTCCGTTCGGTAATGTCGCGCGACACAACCACGACCTTGCTCGGCTGGCCGCTGGCGTCTTTGATCACGCTCCCCTGCGACTCAATGTGCCGGACGGTGCCGTCGGACCACAACATGCGATACTCCGACCGCTGGCCTGTCCCGGTCGCGATGGTTTCCTGAAAAAGTCCTTTGATCTTCTCCTGGTCGTCCGGATGAATTTCCTGAAATGAATTCGTGCCTTGCAGATTGGACGCGTTCCCCAGACTTTTTTCGTAGGAAGGATTGTTGTAGAGCCGTTTTCCGTCCCGATCGATCACCGCGATCAGGTCGGTGACATTATCGGAAATGAGTCTGAAAAACTCCGCGCTCTGCCGCAACTCCTCCTCGGCCCGCTTCCGCTCAAGCGCATAACGAATCGCGCGCGAGAGCATTTTGCCGTCAAACTCGCCTTTCACGAGATAATCCTGCGCGCCTTCGCGAACGGCCTGGAGCGCGAGCGTCTCGTCGTCGGAACCGGTCAGCACAACAATCGGCATCGCGGGCGACGTCGCGTGGAGTTCGTGATAAGCGGCCAATCCCGTCCGATCCGGCAACGTCAGGTCGAGCAAGACAACGTCGAAGGGCCCGGCGTCGAGCCGTCGCAATGCCTCGTCGAGCCGCCCGACGCGGGTCAATTTGAACTGGGACGGCGCGCGCGGGAGTTCCCGCGCCAAGCTGGCATAGACCGCCTCGTCCCCCGCCAGCAGCACCTGGATTTGTTGCGCGTTCATTTGCCCCTATCAGACGCCGACATTCCGTAGCGCCCATTCACACCGCCCCGAAAACGGGCAGCGACGCTGGAAGTGTGCCGCCACGTAGCGCAGCCTTCCAGGCTGCAGGTTGGCAGGACTTCCTCCGCGTTCTGGCGATTTCGCTGCCAAACCCTGGGGGCAGCGTCCAGACGCGCGCCGCTCCACAGTGAGCCAGAAACTTTGGAATCGCACAACCCCTGGATGAAGAAAATATGGCGCGGGCACAAATCAGTTTTTGAGAACGGTGGCAAATAGCTGCGGAGCAGCGGTAGAAGGTGCAGTACTGCGCAGGGTGGAGGCTCCTCACGAGCCCTGACATTAAGAACGCGGCTCGCGAGGACGCTCGCCCCACCCAATGAAACCAGTTTCCAGCGCCGCCCTCGCGCGGAACAAGTTTCAATTCGTTACGGCTTGTGCAGGCGGAAATAGCGTTCCTGCTGGTCGGCCGAAACGGTGACCTCGAGGCGAGCATTGTTGGTCGTCGTCGTTTCAACCGCGCGCTGCCAGTTCGTCAGGCTCAGGCTCGTGGTGGATTCCAGAACGAATCCGGCGGACGGGAACGGCCAGGAAACCACGGCGGAGGTGCTGTTGCTGCGCGCAATGGCGAGCTCAACGCCAGCGGAAGCGCAGGTGTTCAACAGCACCGACACCGTGCCTTCGGAAAAGGCGTTCGCGACGGCGAGATCAGGCTGGCCGTCACCGTTGAAATCACCCACTGCCACGAAAGAAGGTTGGCTTCCCGCGGCGTAGTTGACTTGGTCTTGGAGGGTGCCATCGCCGTTGCCTGAAAATACCGAGATATTGCGATAGTGGCTGACGACGGCGAGGTCGAGTCTTCCATCGCCGTTGAAATCGCTTACCGCTATTGAAATAGGACTGATTCCGGTACCGAAGCCGACGGCTGCCTGGAAGGTGCCATCGCCCTTGCCAGACAGCAACGACACGCTGCCGTCCTCGGTAAAAGTAGTGTTTGTGAATGAGCCGATGTTGGCGACCGCGAGGTCGGGCTTGCCATCCCCGTTGAAGTCACCCACAGCGACTGAAGCAGGACCAATTCCGGCGCCATAATTGACGGCGACCTGGAAAGTCCCGTCGCCATTACCCAGGAGCACCGATACAGTGCCGCGACTTTGGTTGCTGATGGGACTCGAGCCCTGATTGGCCACGGCCAGATCAAGTTTGCCGTCGCCGTTAAAGTCGCCCGTGGCCACTGAAACAGGATTTGTCCCTGCACCGTAGTTCACGGCGGCTTCGAACGTGCCATCACCTTTGCCCAACAGCACAGACACACCGCCGTTGGCTGGATACCTGCCAGTAACAGCCACGGCAAGGTCGATCTTGCTGTCGCCGTTGAAGTCGCCAACCGCCACGGATGCAGGATTCGTTCCCGCAGCAAAGTTGACCGCGGCTTGGAAGGTGCCGTCGCCCTTCCCCAACAGCACGGAGACGACGTCGGAGAATATGTGGGCCACGGCCAGATCAGGTTTGGCATCGCCGTTGAAGTCGCCAACCGCCACAAAAGAGGGAGCCAATCCAACTCCGAAGCTCACCGGAGAAATGGTGAACGAGCCATCGCCCGCACCCAACAACACCGTAACGCTGCCATCCTCGCCGCTGGGGGAGCCAGAATTGACGACGGCGAGGTCGAGCTCGCCGTCACTGTTGAAGTCGCTCGCCGCAACTGACAGAGGAGCCCATCCCGCCCCGACATTGTGCCCTGCCTGAAAAGTGCCGTCTCCATTGCCCAACAGTACGGCGACCGTGCCGGAGAGGCCGTCAGCCACCGCAAAGTCGAGCTTGCCGTCGCTGTTGAAGTCCCCCGCGACGGCAAAACTGGGCTGGTTTCCTGCGCCATAGTTGACGGCCGTCTGGAAGGTTCCATCACCGTTGCCCAAAAGCGCCGAAATGCCGACGTCCGTTGCCACAGCCAGGTCAGCCTTGCCGTCGCCGTTGAAGTCACCCGCAGTTACAGAATATGGAGCCGATCCCACGACGTAGTGGACGGCAATCTGGAAAGTTCCATCGCCATTTCCCAACAACACCGAGACATTGTCGGAGCTTGAAGGGGTCGTGGCGGTCGCTACAGCTAAATCGGTTTTGCCATCACCGTTGAAGTCGCCCACCCCCACTGAATAAGCTGACCCTCCCGTGCCGTAGTTGACGGCGGCCTGGAAGGTACCGTTGCCTTTGTTAAGCAGCACCGACACAGTGGCAGAGAAATTGGCGACGGCCAAGTCGGGCTTGCCGTCGCCGTTGAAATCGCCAACCGCTACGGAATCAGGGGATGTTCCGACACTGTAATTCACCGCCGTCTGAAAAGTCCCATCGCCGTTGCCCAGGAGCACCGAGACCGTGCTGCCGGCCACCACCAGGCCAGCCTTGCCGTCGCCGTTGAAATCGCCCACGGCGACGGAATTCAGGTTTGCGCCTGCTGCGTAATCGACCGCGCTTTGAAATGTGCCATCACCATTGCCCAGCAGCACGGCGACATTGGTCGAACCCAAACTGACCACGACCAGGTCTGGTTTGGAATCGCCGTTGAAGTCACCTACGACAACGGATACAGGATTTGTTGCGGTGGAGTAGTTGACGGCGGCCTGGAAGGTTCCGTCTCCGTTGCCCAACAGCACTGAGATATTTTTCGAGCCGCGATTCGCCACAGCCAGATCGGCATGCCCATCACGGTTGAAGTCACCCACCGCCAGAGACCAAGCGCCCGGCCCGGTGCCAACTGTCCGCGCAGCGGCGAAGCTGGGCGCGGGGCATCCTTGCGCCAAGGCCGAATCGCGGTGAAACGAACGGCTCAACAGGATAACGGACACTACAACCAATCGATGCAATATGGAGGTTTTCATTTCCTTGAATTCCTTTGATTAGTGATAAGGTCAGAGTCATCTTGGGAACCCTCCAGCTTTGCCGGAGGTCTCGCTGTTCGACGGTTCCGTGATTGATCCAATACGCGGGATGGAACTCGCGCCGTTTCCCCTCACCCTGCCCCTCTCCCGTTGGGAGAGGGAAAAGCGAGCTTCCCGCAGTGGAAAAGCGCCCTCTCTGGATTGTTCGCCGAGCGGGGAATGCTTCACCCTCTCCCCCAGGGAGAGGGCCGGGGTGAGGGGAAAGGAAACGCGGCGCCGCGCCACACGAAACTCTTTGCCTTGGCGTGCGGCGATTACTCGAAGGGCCATTGGGCTTTGAGCCATTCATAATTCCAAGCCTCCGGCTTTGCCGGAGGTCACTGACGAGTTCTGCGCGCCGTGTAAAATAACCTCGGAAAAGATCGTCGGTTGCCCTGGCGCAGGGCGGGTTGGGAGGCGGGCGCGCGGCCGAGCGGAACAGAAATTCAGGGACGTCTGCCGATACCCCCAGGCTGACGACGCACAAAATGAAAAGGTCCGAATGTTGATTGTCGAACGTGTGCGTGTGCGGCGCCCAGGACTCGTGGGCTTGAGCAGCAGGCAGCAGAGCGAGCCAGCCGGCGAGACTGAAAAGCTTTTTCATACGCTCATCATGTTGTGGACTGGCCCGGAAAAATCAAGCCTCGGATTAGGCCGTTCATGGAGCCAGAGGCTTGGTTCGCCCTCACCCTTTCCCTCTCCCCCAGGAGGGAACTCCCAATCTCCGCGCAGGGAAAACGCGCGGAACATTGAACGTTTCCCAGAGTTGAGCAAGTTTCTCCCTCTCCTTGGGGGTGAGGGCGAGTGTCTGATTCCACTGAATGCCGGACTAATGCTTCCGCATCTTCTGCAAGCGCGGCGCCGGGTGGATGGGCGGCGGCAGCGGGATCGTCGGCGGTTTCGGCCCCTCCGCCCAGGCCGAAAGCGGTTTCCATTCGCCGCTGCCATCGATTTGCGATGCCGTCTGCCAATCGATGCGGCCGTCCGCTACCCACTCCAGAATTTTGCTGCCGTCAATCGGGCCATACACTTTCTGGTCGGCGCCGATGACGCGATACTTCCGCGTTTGGTCAAACTTGCGTTCTGGTTCAGTGGCCGGTTGTTGAACGCCCTCCGCCGGTTGCGGCTCGGATTTCGCCGCAGTGATGGACTGCGCTTGCGACAACCATTTGTTCGGATCGATCATCGTTTCGCCAATTTTGAATTCGGGAAACTTCATTTCGCCGAGCTTGAACTCGGGCAATTTCGCCGCCACCAGGTCCAACGCTTCGGCCGCGGTTTGTTTGACTGTCTCGACAGTCGTCTGCCTGACCGCTTCGACGAACGAAGGCGCGGTGACGCCCAAAGTTTGATACCCGTTCACCAGCCATTCGAGCTTGCCAGTCTGTATGTCAATCACCAGTCCGTGCACCGGAACGTTGGCGCCGATGAGCGGGCTTTGCCGGACGAGTTCCGCGCCGCGAATGACGTTCTGCCGTTCGCTGGCGAACAGGCCGAAGTATTCGTTCAGATTCTCCGGCAGTTTCGCGCGGGCCACGCCCAGCGCGCGAAACCCGTCGGTCAGCTTCATCACCGTCGTCTTGCAAACCAGACAATCGGTGTGGCCGAGAACGGCGATTTCCTTGCCGCCTTTGACGGCGCAGGCCAGCGCGAGCGAGCGCATGGTGCTGCTGAGCGGGCCGGTGATGATGTTGCCCGCGTTGCGCAGCCAGATGAACTGCTCCTCTGGCACGCCGAGCATTTCCGGAACGAGCCGGTTCAGGCGCGGGTCAATGCAAGTCAACGCGACCAGCGGCAGCGCGTCGGAAAACTCCGGCGTGTTCAAGTTCGCTTTCGTTCCGCCGGCGACCGCGCGCTGGTTTGCTTCAATGATGGCTTCGAGCAGGCGCATCAGATTACTTCTTTTACGCCGTTCCGCGCTTCGGCCGCCCGACGAAAAAGTAGATCAAAGCGCCGAGGAAATGGGTGAAGAGGATGACCAGCACCCAGGCCACTTTCTCCGATCCCGGGATGCCATTGTTCGTCAAACAGTCGATGAGCATCCAGATCCAGATCGCGAAGCACGCCAGGCCGATCAGGCCGCCGAACAAGAACAGGAAAATCAGTTCCAGACCACCCAGAAAACCAAACATCATAATTGTTGTCCTTTCCGGCGGAATTAACCGCTATTCGCATCTTTCTCCATCGGCTTCTTCAGGGCGAGCAACCTTCACTTTCCAGTGTTACTCCCATCCTTCGCCATCGCCTTCTTCAGCGCGGGGACCTGCTCCAGCAGTTTCTCGAACTTCACCCCGGTCAGACTCTCCAGCACGGGCGGCAACTGGCTGATGATCTGCGTCACGTCGCCGGTGAGCTTGCTGGCCCCGCCGCCGCTACCGTTGCCGCTGTTGATGATGACCATCCGCTCCATCCTGGAGAGCGGTTCGCTGATCTTGCCGGCAATTTCTGGCAGGATGCGCACGATGAGTTCGATGACCGCCGCCTCATTGTATTGCTTGAACGACTCGGCTTTCTGCTGCATCGCGGAGGCCGTTGCTTTGCCTTGCGCCTCGATGATGGCGGCCTCGGCCAGACCGCGCGCTTTGTTCGCTTCGGCTTCGGCGATGCCCGTGGCCTTGGCAACGTCCGCGTTGGCGAAGCCGGTCGCCTTGGAAGCGGACGCGGCGCCCGCGGCCTCGGTTTCGAGCTGGAATTTCTTCGCGTTGGCCAGCGTCTCCACTTTGTATCGTTCGGCGTCGGCCGGCTTTTGCACGTTCGCTTCGAGTTCCCGTTGCTTGCGCGAGATTTCCTGTTGCTGCAGCTCGATCTGCTTTTGTTTCTCGATGATCTGCACCTGCACTTCCTCGGCCTTCACGAGCTGGCCGGTCTTGAACTTCTGCAAATCATACGCCAGATCGGCCTCGGCTTTCTTCTGGTTCACCGCGGCCTGATACTGCGCGACGTTCGATTGATAATCGCGCTGGGCTTCCGCGATCTTGCTGTCGGCGGCGAACTTGGCTTCCTGGCCGGCCTGCGTCGCCTGCGAGGACTTGATCATGGCGTCGCGATCGGCTTCGGCCTGCGCGATCTGGGCATCGCGCTTGACCTGGGCAATGCGCGGTTTGCCGAGCGCATCGAGATAGCCCTGCGTGTCGCGAATGTCGCGGATGGTGAAGCTGACAATGCCCAGGCCCATGTTGGCCATGTCGCCGGCGGCCACTTCCTGCACTTTGGAGGCAAAGGCGTCGCGGTTCTGGTAAATCTCCTCCACGGTCATCGTGCCGAGGATCGCGCGCAGATGGCCTTCAAGTGTTTGCGTGGCGATGTTGCGGATTTCGTCGGTGTTCTTGCCCAGGAACTGTTCGGCGGCGGTGGCGATGGAGATGTCGTCCCCCTTGACTTTAATTTGCGCCACGCCGTCCACTTTCACCGGCACGCCTTTGCTGGTGTAAACTTCAGGGGTCTGCACGTCGATGGTGAGCAGTTCGAGGGAAAGAATGTCCACCTTTTCCACCACGGGGTAAACGAACGTGCCGCCGCCTTTGACGATGCGGAAGCCGCGCGTTTTGACCGTTCCATCCGGATCGGCATAGCGATGTTTTTTCCCGGAGACAATGAGCACTTCGTTCGGGCCAACCTTCGTGTAACGGCTGAGCACCACGGCGATGCCGATGATCAACGTCACCGCAATCAACACGACGGCGATCAGAATCACGCCACCGGTAAAAATCGTTTGGGCCAGCAGGGGTATGGGAGTCATAGGATCTGGGATCTGTTGGTTGAGGGCTTGGTTTGTTCTGAAAACAGTCTAGCGATGGGTTCTAGGTGAGCGCGACATAAAACTGGGTGCCGATCACCCGCGTGATTTTGACCGATTTGCCAACCGGCACCGGCGCTCCGTTCTCTTCGCGCGCCGGCGCCGAATAGCGGGTGCCGGCCTGGACGTAGGCGATTTCGCCGACACCGTTCTCCGGAATCGGGGTGATGATCGTGGCGATCTGGCCGACCAGACTGCCCACTTTTGATTCGCTGGAACTCTGAGTCCTGCTGAAAAGCTGTCGCAACAGCCAAAGCACGCCGAACGCAATCAGAAGTCCGCCAAGGATCGCGAGGGGGGCGCTGATCCATGCGTTTTTTGTGGCTGGAATCTCCGAGAAGATGACGCCCAATCCGCCGAACGCGGTGACGAAGGACGCGATCACCGTCGGACTGAACGCCGACACGCCGGGCATGTCGCTGGCATCGACGCCTGCTTCAGCGT
The DNA here is from genome assembly GCA_003218935.1 of Verrucomicrobiota bacterium. Taxonomy (GTDB): domain Bacteria; phylum Verrucomicrobiota; class Verrucomicrobiia; order Limisphaerales; family AV2; genus AV2. The sequence goes on along the minus strand of QHPA01000029.1, from coordinate 840 downwards.
GGCCGCCGCTGCCATCCACGTGGCCGTCATGGCCGCCGTGCCCAAAGACGTGACCGAAGATCGCGCTGAACAGTGTGAAAACAAAACCGACTCCCAAACAGATGAGATAGATTGTGAATTCCATAAGCGCCGCCTGGTTGATTGTTGCTTACAGTAAAGGATCAAACAACGCTTCGAGCAAGACAGAAAGGAAGTCGCCGGGATCAATTCCTTCCAAAATCGGCTCCTGCCAACGGTTCGACCGTCCGTTGGACACGCTTTCCACATCTGCTTTGATTGGCGTCGGGGTTTTCATTCACCGCGCCATCAATAGCAGGTGCCGGCGGCGGGATCATTTACAAAGTCGTCGGGGGTTTGTAACTCCGTGCTTCCGTCCGGCCTCCGGGTTTGCTAGGATGGGCGCATGGAATCCCACGAACTGCTTCAGGAAGTTTTCCAAAAAAACAGCGCCAAACAGATCGCCACCGCGCTCGGCCTGTCGCTCTCCATGATTTACAAATGGGCCGAGCCGGACGACGGCACCGGCAGCGGCGCAGCCAATCCGCTCGACCGCATCGAAGCGCTCGTGCGTTGCACCAAAGACACGCGGATCGTCCATTGGATTTGCGAGCAGGCGGGCGGCTTTTTCATCAAAAACCCCAAGGCAACCTGGCCGCACCCGATTCACCTGATGCCCGCCACCAACCAGATCGTCCAGGAATTTGCCGATTTGCTCGCGGTCATCGCCACCGCCGCCACCGACAATCAGATTACCAGACAAGAGTCCAAAACCATCCGCGCCCGCTGGGAGGAATTAAAGGCCGTCACGGAAGGATTCGTGCAATGCTGCGAGCAGGGCAA
>QHPA01000028.1 GCA_003218935.1 Verrucomicrobiota bacterium | reverse complement strand
TGGTTGCGCTGCCAGTTTTTGAAGCCGTTGAATGTGCGCGCGCAAATCGTCCATCACGATGCGGCCCCCGCGTTCGCCGCCGCGCACTCGCCTTAAATCAATCCCGAGATCGCCGGCGAGCTTGCGAACCGACGGCGCGGCCGCAACTTCGGCTTCCGTCTTCGCGACGTTCTCCTCCCCGTCCTCGTTCTCGACCACCGTCGGTTTTGCTTTTCTGGGCGCTTCCTCAGCCGCCTTTTCTTTTACCGCTTTTGCCTCAGTGTCGCCCGCGTCAACTGAAAGGATGATCTGACCAACAGAAATCTTGTCGCCTTCCTTGACGCGGATTTTCGTCACCGTGCCGGAGACAGTGGCAGGGATTGGCGCGACCGCCTTCTCGTTTTCGAGTTCGATGATTGTCTGGCCTTCTTTGACCGCGTCGCCTTCCTTGACCAACAGGCTGACGACCACGCCGGAATCGGCGCCTTCACCCAGTTTCGGAAGTCTAACGTCCATACAGTTTCCTTAAGGAACGGAAACGCTAAGAGAGCATATCGACGGTGTCAGCAAGAAAATCCGCCGAAGCCAAACTCGCGACAGGGCAGAGATGAAAACTCATTCTGTGCAAATCACCACCTGGACTGGACCCGCTCGAGAACACTTTGAAAGCGTTTTTCTGAGTTGACTAACTCGGATAACCTCGCTAACCAAAGAAACATATTCGTGAATGGCCAAAACGTTTCCAGTCGAACTGGATGAGAACCTGCACAAGCGGCTAAAGATCGCCGCGATTGAAGAAGGCCTGACGCTTCACGATTTGATTGTAAAAATCTTGCAAGAAAGGGTTGGTGACAATGGAACTGGCGCAAGCACGTCCGCGAAACGGGAAGGCAGCCGTGAGCGGAGCTGTAATCGTTAAGCCCAAGAAGACCAGTCGAGTCGCGCGCGGCGTCGCGACCAACGAGCTCATCTTCTCAGCGTACCAGGCAACCAACGACGAGGTGTTCCCGCACGTGCTGAAACTCTACGTCCCGGAAGGGAGCCTTGTCGCCGATGTCACCTACGGCAAGGGCGTCTTTTGGAAGCAGGTGCCTGAAACTGCCTACGATATCCGTGCGAGCGATTTACGGTCAGGGGTGGATTGCAGCAAGTTGCCTTACGGCGACACCACTATTGATTGCGTCGTGTTTGATCCGCCGTACATGCACACGCCAGGTGGCACAGCGCACCAAAATCACCAGAACTTCGAGCACTACTACAACAACAATGGAACACAGAACACGTCGAAAAAATATCACGAAGCTGTTCTCGATCTGTACTTCAAAGGAGCGAAAGAAGCCTTTCGGGTCCTCAAACCCGAAGGCATCTACATCGTGAAATGCCAGGATGAAGTTTGCTCCAACCAGCAACGCCTCACGCACGTCGAAATCATCAACGAACTGACGCAACTGGGCTTTGTCGTGGAGGATTTGTACGTGGTGCTGCGCAAGAACAAGCCCGGAGTCAGCCGGATTCTCAGGCAGGTTCACGCGCGCAAGAATCACTCCTACTTCCTGGTCTTCCGCAAGGCTAAGTCGGTAAGGTATCTGCCTCAGCGAAGAAATGGCCAAATGGCTTTACGATTAGCGGAGGGAAAACGTCATTCAGCCTCGAATAGGCAGCCGGCACGTCGAGGTAGTAAATGCGCTTCAGTTGGGCGATGTGCATCTGGTAAATCCGCCACTGATCAGGAAGACAAATCTCAATAACCTCCCTTTTCTTCTTGTCCGTTTTCGTCTCCGTCAAGATGACCGGAGTCCCAAGGAAGCGCCCGGTGCCGTAAACGCCGTCGAGCACGCGCTGGTGTGCCCAAACCCGAATCACTCGTTCGCGCGTGGAAACCTTAATCGGCAGGTGAAACTTAGCGCGGTTCGGACCGAGATCGAAGACGAAATCCGTTGGCAAAGACGCTTCCATATCGAGGTTGAGCACCGGGAGACGCGTCTTTGGATTTACATCCAGCCGCCATGCGAACAGATGACCGATGAGGTACTCGAAGAAAGTCCCAGGTGTTTTCTGGTCGCCGTCTTTCGTGAGATCGATGAAGCAGAAGAAACTCGCCGCCACCGAATAGATAATTCTTGTAATTCGTTCGGACTCCATTCCAGGCTCTCGTTTGGAAGCGATCTCTTTGCAGAACACTACCCATTCTTTAGGTTCCGCGGCAAAGAGCTGCTTGTTGACGGCACGCGACAGCCTTTTGCCAAGTTTGAAAGCAATGTACTCCTTACCGGAAACGAGTGACTTCAAAGCCTGGGAATCTGCTTTCGCCAAAAACTGACACGAAGCCCGATAAACTTCGCCGATTAGATTTTGGTTCGCCTCGCCCTTGACGTCCTTTGAGAATACGTCTTGCAGATCTTCGTAGGCTTCTAACGGGTCGCTCGGCACACAGAGACCTTGCCAAGTTTGAAGGATCGACTCAAGCGGGCAGTGCGTAAGGGAGCAACGCCCGACAAGGCGTCGTCAACACTTGATCAACAAAACCTGTAATTGCCTTAAACACAGTTAGGGAACGCCTTCTCCGGATCCACCCCCAGGTCTTTGATCGCCTTTGCCACAATTTTTCTCTCCACCTGTCCCTTTTCAGCCAGCGCGTAAAGCGTGGCGACGACAGCGCACTCGGCGTCCACTTCAAAAAAGCGCCGCAACCGTTCGCGCGTGTCGCTGCGGCCGAAACCGTCCGTGCCCAGCGTCATCAGACTGCCGGGAACCCACGGCGCGATTTGCTCGGGCACGATTTTCATGAAATCGGATACCGCAACAAACACGCCCTTTTCCTTTTCCAGCGCGGTTTCCAGGTAGGATTTCTTCGGTGGTTCGGTCGGGTGCAGCATGTTCCAACGTTTGCAGCGCAGCGCTTCCGTGCGGAGCTGCTTGTAATTCGTCGCGCTCCACACGTCCGCGGAAACGTCGTAGCGTTCCGCGAGAATTTCTTGCGCCTTCAACGCCGAGCGCATGATGGGGCCGCTCGCGAAGATGTGCGCTTTCAAACCCTCACCCGACCTGCGGCCACCCTCTCCCATCCGATGGGAGAGGGGCTGGGGGTGAGGGCCGGCTTTGAAACGATAGAGGCCCTTGAGAATGCCTTCCTCGACGCCGTGTGGCATCGGCGGCATGGCGTAATTCTCGTTGTAGAGTGTGAGATAATAAAAAATGTCTTCGCCCTCCTGGTACATCCGGCGAATACCGTCCTGGATAATGACAGCAATCTCGAATGCGAAGGCTGGATCGTAAGTGAGCAGTGTCGGAATCGTGCTCGCGAGCAACAGGCTGTGTCCGTCTTCGTGCTGCAGTCCTTCGCCGTTCAATGTCGTGCGGCCTGCCGTGGCGCCCAGCAGAAATCCCTTCGCCTGGATGTCGCCCGCCAGCCACATCAGGTCGCCGATGCGCTGGAAGCCGAACATCGAATAGTAAATGAAGAACGGGATCATGTTGACGGCGTGGCTGGCGTAAGCGGTGCCCGCCGCGATGAACGAGGACATCGAACCGGCCTCGGTGATGCCTTCCTCGAGGATCTGGCCGTCTTTCGCTTCATGGTAGTAAAGCAGTGATTCACTATCCACCGGCTCGTAGAGCTGGCCGTTGTGCGCGTAGATGCCGATCTCGCGGAACAGAGCGTCCAGACCAAACGTGCGGGCTTCGTCGGGAATGATCGGCACGATGCGTTCGCCGATGTTTTTGTCGCGCAACAAATGACTCAGCAGCCGCACGAAGGCCATCGTGGTGGACGCTTCGCTGCGGCCGGAACCTTTGAGAAATTCGGCGAAGCTGGAAAGCGGCGGCACTTTCAACGGTTCGGCTTTGACCTCGCGTTTTGGCAGGAAACCGCCGAGAGCCTCGCGCCGTTCGAGCAAATATTTTGTTTCCGGGCTGTCAAGCGGGGGACGGTAAAACGGCGTATCGACGATCTCCTCGTCGCTGATCGGGATGTTGAACCGCGCGCGGAATTCGCGAAGCTCCTTTTCGTTGAGCTTTTTCTGCTGGTGCGAAATGTTGCGGCCCTCGCCGGCTTCGCCCAGGCCGTAGCCTTTCACCGTCTTGGCCAGAATGACCGTCGGCTGACCCTGGTGTTCCACCGCGGCTTTGTAAGCGGCGAAAACCTTGCGCGTGTCGTGGCCGCCACGTAGCAGTTTGCGAATCTGGTCGTCGGTCAGGTGATTCACCAGCTTGAGCAATTCGGGATACTTGCCGAAGAAATGCTTGCGCGTATGGCTTCCCGGCTCGACCGAGTATTTCTGGTAATCGCCGTCCACCGCCTCCTCCATCCGCTTCAGCAAAAGGCCCTTCGTGTCCTTGGCAAGCAGTTCGTCCCAGTCCGAACCCCAAATGACCTTGATGACATTCCAGCCCGCGCCGCGGAAGGCGGCTTCGAGTTCCTGAATGATCTTGCCGTTGCCGCGCACCGGGCCGTCGAGTCGCTGCATTCGTCCGATTCGCCGTCGCCCACGAACGCCCAGACCTTCGGTTCTTGCGTCCACTTCACGAGGCTGCGCGCCTGCAGGTAGCGATTGAACCGCGCCTGATAAATCGAGATGATCGGGCCGAGACCCATGGAGACCGTGGGGAACTGCCAGAAATCCGGCATCAAATACGGGTGCGGATACGACGACAGCCCGCCGCCCTCGGCGAGTTCCTGCCGGAAATTCTGAAGCTGCGGCTCGTCGAGTCGCCGCTCCAGAAAAGCGCGCGCGTAATTGCCCGGCGTGGCGTGGCCCTGGAAGAAAATCATGTCGGCCGGGCGTCCGGCGTCGTCAGCGTGGAAGAAATGATTGTAACCGACCTCGTAGAGTGTCGCGAGGGACGCATAAGTGGAGATGTGACCACCGAGACCGCTGTGTTTGCGGTTGGCGTTCACGACCATCGCCATCGCGTTCCACCGGATGTAACTCTTGATGCGGACTTCCGTCTGCCAATCGCCCGGAAACGGCGGCTGTTGTTCAACAGGAATCGTGTTGACGTAAGGGGTGCTGACAGGATAAGGCGCCTTGACGCCCGCCGCGCGCAGGCGATCCACCAGGTTGTCGAGGAAGAAGGTCGCCTGTTCGGAGCCCTGGGCCTTGAACACCTGCTCGACGACGAATTCGAGCGACTCCAGCCACTTTTTTCGGGCGGCGTCGGCTTTGCTGCTGGTCTCGTGCAGTTTCGATTTCACTTTCAGTCAACCGGGCACTTGGCTTTCCGGCGGCGCGAACGAGTCGCCGCAGACGGACAATTTGAAGATGACCGGAACCAGACGCAAATAGAAAGGGCAAGGTAGGGTCGGCGCGCTGCGCCGACTGGACGCCGCAGCGCGGCGTCCCTACCAATGCAGGGCAACCGCCGGCTCGCCTGGGCGGCCGTCGTAAACGCGCGTGAAATACCTCGACCTGACATTTCCGACGCCGGCAGAAAACCTCGCCTGTGACGAGGCGCTGCTCGACTGGTGCGACGCCGGAGACGGTCTGGAGATGCTCCGTTTCTGGGCACCGCAACAACACTTCGTCGTGGTCGGTTACTCGAATCGCGTCGAGCGCGAGGTCAACGTCGCAGCATGCCAGGAACTCGGTATGCCGATCCTGCGCCGCTGTAGCGGAGGCGGGACCGTGCTCCAAGGGCCCGGCTGCCTGAACTATTCGCTGATCCTCCGAATGGATTCTTATCCGGCGCTGCAAACGGTCACGAGCACGAACCGGTTCGTGATGGAGCGCAACCGCGCGGCGCTGGGACCCTTGTTGACTCGTAGCAGCCGACGTAAGGAGGCTCTGACTTCCAACTTCCAACTTTCAACTTTCAACTTTCGACTCTCAGTCCGTGGCCACACCGACCTCGCGATTGATGGCCGCAAATTCTCCGGCAACGCGCAGCGGCGGAAGCGTCAGGCGGTTCTGTTTCAGGGATCGTTTCTGTTGGACTTCGATCTCACGCTGATTGAAAAGGTGCTGCCGGTGCCCTCGAAGCAGCCCGATTACCGCCAAAGCCGGAGTCACGCTGAATTTCTGACGAATTTGAAGGTTTCCGCGAAAGAGGTGAAGGCCGCCTTGCGCCAGGCGTGGAGAGCAATCGGAGAATTGAAAGGATTCCCAAGGGAACAGACACAAAAGCTGGTGTTAGAGAAATACTCGAATGAAGCCTGGAACTTTAAAAATTCGCCGTGAGGCAGTTTCTGATCTGGCGTGCCATTGCACGGACACGCAGCACTAGCAATCGAGGTGCCCATATATGACTACCTGCACCGCTTCGCTGGACCTCGGCTCAGCGTGACAGATTTGAGTGATTAGCGATTCCGTTGGAATCGGGGAGCGCGCCCGCCTCGGGCGCTGCCAACGGCGCCCTCGCCGTTGGCATTCCGGCGCGGGGGCGCGCCGAACAGCAGCCGAGGCGGCTGCGCTCCCCATTCCTCTAACTGATTCCCTGTTTTCGCTTACGAGAACGAGGATTCTGCTTGCGGCCTGGCCGCGCTGCGTGTCTGACGCCTTGCGGTTTGTGCCACACGTAGCGCAGGCGTCTGCATCTGTTTAGCGCCCTTTGAACGTAGCGCAGGTTTCCAAACCTGCCGTATCGCCGATTTCCAATCGGCAGAACCGTCGCCAGTTCCGAGGCTTGGGAGGCGGCGAATCGTTTGCGGGTTAGAAACCCGCGTTACAGCAGGTTTGAAAACCTGCTACAGCGCGGTCGCCACGCTAAACACATACAGGCGTCTTCGCCTGCGTCATGCAAAAGCACTGCAATCGCCTCGCCTTCATCCTGCGCCATATTCGAGCGCGATGGCGGTCACGCCGAACAGGTGTGCCCTAGAGGGAATTGGGGTTCCCTCGTGCATTTGTCCGGCGTCGGCCTCGGTCGCGTAACTCAATACGTCTCTAAACCTTTCGGACAGAGCCATGTTTCACCTCATCGTGCTTGCCCGGTTCACGCCTCTTCCAAGAGCAGCATGCGACAAAACCGCTTCATTCGGCATGGTCCGCTCGACAGCCGATTTCCTCTAAGTTGATCAAGGCACAGTCGCTGCTGGTGTTATTCCGCCAGAGAAGAGCGCCCAATGCGTGGCGCCAACTAAGCCCTGGCGGGTTGTAAGGTTGTAAGAATGTCGGAGATGTCGTCCAGCAGTGTAGCTCCCGAATCAGGTCGGAAAAGCGCCTTGATTGTGGAAGGCGGAGCGATGCGCGGGGCTTGGGCTGCGGGTGTGCTGGCCTTCCTTTATGAACGGGGGATGAACCGCTACGACATGGTGTATGCCGCGTCTTCAGGGGCTTGTTCGGCTGCCTTTTTTGTTGCCGGGATGGTTGAGCCCGGATTGGCCATCTGGCGCGAGCACACCTGCAAAATTATTCGCAAAACAAATATCCTTCGCCGGAAACCGATCATTGACCTGGCCTACCTGGTGGATCACCTGTTCCGCGAGCGAGCCCGGCTCTCGGTGGAAGCCATTCAAAATGCACCCACCCGTTTTTGCATTGTGCTGACCGACTGCCATACCGGTGAGCCGGTTTATTTTCATGCCCGGGACGAGCGAATTTTTGAGGCGTTGCGCGCCACCTCTTCGATGGCTTTCGCTACGCGCGGATTTGACTATGTGGACGGCCATCCTTATGCCGATGGCGGGGTGGCTGATCCGATCCCGATTCAACGAGTGCTAGAAGCTGGCGCGACCGACATCACAGTCGTGTTAACCCACCGGTTGAATTTCCGGCTTAAGCCGACCCCGCGATTCCTGGGGAAGCTTGCTTATCCGCAGTTTCCCGCCGTGGCTTCAGTGTGGACCACGCGACAACATGTCCAGTACAACGCGGCGATGGATCTTATTCGCCAACCTCCTGAGGGGGTGCGGGTGCAGGTCTTCAGCCCGCTCAAGCCTATGCCGGTCAACGCGCTTACGGCGGCCAAGAAGCGGATTCAAGCCGCGCTTTTGTTAGGCCGTTTGGAAGCGTCCCAACAAATTGCCGTGTCCAGCCCAGCCGCCCAGCCGCGGGAGGCCGGCCCCGCGCTGTCCCCGTGAGGGGCCGGCCCGCTGCGAACGCCTTCCTCGGAGCGCTTCGGAAGAATCGCGGGGTGTCGTGCGACGGCGAGTGCTCGAACGCTTTACGATTCGGCAAAGTGAGGACACCTTTACTCTACGG
>QHPA01000027.1 GCA_003218935.1 Verrucomicrobiota bacterium | reverse complement strand
TTCGTTCCACTTCGGATTCTGCCCGGCGAAATCACGGTAAAGTTTCCGGAAAACTTCCGGTTTCAACGCGGACTGCATCAGGCCACGGACTTCTTTCATTGTCGGCCAGATGTCACGCAGGAAAACGGCCTGGCCATCTTTCCCTTTGCCGAGCGGCTCGCTGGTCAGGTCGATGTCGACCCGGCCTGCGAGCGCGAAGGCGACGACGAGCGGCGGCGACATGAGAAAGTTGGCCTTGATACTCTGGTGGACGCGCGCCTCGAAGTTGCGGTTCCCGGAGAGCACCGACGCGGCGATGAGGTCATACTTGTTAATGGCGTCCTCAATGGGCGCGGCGAGCGGGCCGGAGTTGCCGATGCACGTGGTGCAACCGTAGCCAACCAGGTTGAAGCCGAGCTGGTCGAGGAATGGTTGCAGCCCGGTCTGATTCAAATAATCACTGACGACGCGCGATCCCGGCGCGAGCGAAGCCTTCACCACCGGATTGACACGGAGACCGCGTTCGACGGCTTTTTTTGCCAACAAGCCCGCGGCGAGCATGACGCTGGGGTTGGACGTGTTCGTGCAACTCGTGATGGCGGCAATCAGGACGCTGCCATGATGAATCTCGGATTCGGCCTTCGGAAATGCGGTGGGCGGCACCTGCTCCGGCGTGTCGGGCGCAGGGTGCTGGTCGCGCATCTCAGATTCGCTCGGCTCCACGCCCAGCCGGCGATGGCCGTAAGTGTGATCGATGAACGGGTGGACCTCTTTCGCCGTGTTCACGCGCGCCATGGTTCTGAGGTCCTCCGGTTTCCGGCCGAATCCGTTCTCCATCAGCGGCCGGGTGAACGCCGCGAGAAATTCCTGCTTAAGCTTCGGCAGTTCGATGCGGTCCTGCGGACGCTTTGGACCCGCGACGCTCGACACGACACTGCCCAAATCCAGTTCGAGGTCGGTCGAGTAAGGGATGTCGCCCTTCTTCGGGATGCCGAACAGGCCCTGGGCGCGGTAATAATTTTCGTAAAGCCGGCAATGCTCTTCGCTGCGGCCTGTAGCGCGCAGGTAATTCACACATTCCGCATCGATCGGGAAGAAGCCCATCGTCGCGCCGTATTCGGGCGCCATGTTCGCGATCGTCGCGCGATCCACGACCGGCAGCGCCGCGGCGCCCGGTCCATAAAACTCGACAAACTTGCCGACCACCTTCGCCTGGCGAAGCAGCTGAGTGATGGTGAGCGCGAGGTCGGTCGCCGTGACGCCTTCCCGCAGTTCACCCTTCAGGTGCACGCCCACAACCTCGGGCGTGAGAAAATAGACCGGCTGTCCCAGCATTCCCGCCTCAGCCTCGATGCCGCCGACGCCCCACCCGACGATGCCGAGACCGTTGATCATCGTCGTGTGCGAGTCGGTGCCGACGAGCGTATCGGGATAATAGATGGTGGCGGGTTGATCGTTGACGGTTGATGGAGAAGAAAGGACACCTTTGGCCAGATACTCCAGGTTCACCTGATGCACGATGCCAATTCCCGGCGGCACCACCTTGAACGTGTCGAACGCCTGCATTCCCCATTTCAAAAACTGGTAGCGCTCGCGGTTGCGCCGAAACTCCATTTCCAGGTTGCGCTGCAAAGCGTCCGGCACGCCCGCAAAGTCCACTTGCACGGAATGGTCCACGACCAGATCCACCGGCACGAGAGGCTCAACGAGCCTGGGATTCCTGCCCATGCGCGCCACCGCCGAACGCATCGCCGCCAAATCCACGAGCAGCGGCACTCCGGTGAAGTCCTGCAACACGATGCGCGCGACGACGAAGGGGATTTCCCCGGTGCGCTCCGCCCTCGGCTGCCAGTTCGCCAGTTCCTTTACGTTGCTTTCAGGTATTTTGTTCCCGTCGCAATTACGGAGGACGGATTCCAGCACCAGCCGAATTGAAACGGGCAGTCTGGAAATCGGGCCGACGCCCGCTTTTTCCAGCGCGCGCAGGGAGTAAAAGGAGCCTTGGTGGCCGTTGCCGAGGTCAAATTCCTGAAGCGAGTCAAAGAGGCTGTGCAATTTGTTCATAGAAATCCCATCGCCGAATTGCGGGCGGACGGTTCATTGAAAATGAAGTTTGGACAAAGCCATGTCAAGGTGCTTGCGCGCCCTGGCGCGCGAAAGCCAGCAAATTCCGGGGAGAGGAAACCAGCGAGGTCGGACAGCCGCGGATCAGGGGCAAAGGCGCAGTGTGAAAAGCGCGTACCGCTCCCTGCCTCATTTCGCAAAACATGTGGGCGGTGTGGGCCACAAATACGATCACTTAATTCTTGCTGTGGCCAGAACTCGCGGTTTAACTTCCACACACGATTTTGCCAGGGCCCATGGAATGTGGACTTACGAACCCCGCCAGGGCCGGAAGGCAGCAACGGCAGTTTGCTTCGCATCCGCCGTGGTCACCCTGGCTTTCCATTTACGATTTATGATTTACGATTGATGGCAAAGAACCAATCGGCGCGTAAATCGTCAATCATAAATCATAAAATGTCTTATCAGGTCATCGCGCGAAAGTATCGGCCGCAGCGGTTCAGCGATGTGGTCGGACAGGAGCACGTCACGCAGACGCTTGCCAATGCCATCAGGCAAAGCCGTATCGCCCATGCCTACCTCTTTTGCGGGCCGCGCGGCACGGGCAAGACCACCATTGCCCGCATTTTCGCCAAATGCCTCAATTGCACCGGCGGACCGAAGGTCAACTTCGACGACGATGACCCGCGTTGCCTTGAAATTGCCGAAGGCCGGTCGCTGGATGTGATTGAAATCGACGGCGCCAGCAACCGCGGCATCGAGGAAATCCGCGAGCTGCGCGACACGGTCAAATACGCCCCGGCGACGTCGAAGTTCAAGCTCTACATCATCGATGAGGTCCACATGCTGACCAAGGAGGCGTTCAACGCGCTTCTCAAGACGCTCGAAGAGCCGCCCGGTCACGTGAAGTTCATGTTTGCGACGACCGAGCCGGAGAAAGTCCTGCCGACGATCCTCTCGCGCTGCCAGCGATTCGACCTGCGACGGATTCCCGCGGCGCTCATCGTCGGACACCTGGCTCAGATCGCGAAGCAGGAAAAAGTGCAGATCGACGATACGGCGCTGCACGCCATCGCCCGTGGAGCCGACGGCGGAATGCGCGACGCGGAATCCACGCTCGACCAACTCATCAGCTTTTGCGGCGAAAAGATCCAGGAGAACGATGTGCTTTCGATGTTCGGCCTGACGGCGCGGAGCCAAATTCTCGATTTGTCCCGGGCCATTCTGGCCGGCGAAGTGGAGATCTCGTTGCGACAACTGAACGAATTGGCCAAACACGGCAAGGACCTGGGCCGGCTGTTGTCCGATCTGCTGAACCACTTCCGCAATCTTCTGATTTTCCAGGTTTCAAACGGCGATCTGCGCCTGCTGGAGGTTTCAGAAACCGAGGCCGAGTCGCTGGCCGAACAAGCCCGAAGCGCCGGTTCCGAGGCTTTGACGCGCATCATGGAGGTCCTGACCGATTGCGAAACTCGTCTGCGCGACGCCGCGTCGAAGAAAATTTTGATTGAAGTCGCGCTGCTTAAAACCATCGAATCGCGCAACGCGGCGAGCATCGACACCGTGCTCAAACGGCTTGAGGAATTGCGCCGGGACAACAATGCCCGCGAAATTGTTTCCATCCCAATGCCCGCGCCGACGCCGGCACCTCCCCCCAACGCGCCGCCGCCGGTTCGCGCGGCCAGTCGCGACGCTGCCTCGCCCGAATCTGCCAGCCTCGAATCCGCGCGCACGACCGCCTCGCCGGCCGCCACAAACATGAGTGCCGGTAGCGATGGCGACCTGGAACGGCTCTGGCACCAGGTCGTCGATGCCGTCGGGCGCGCGAGTCCGTTCACGCGAAGTTATTTGCTCGAAGCGCATCCGGTTTTGTTCGACCAGAACCTTTTGACCATCGGTTTTGACCCGGAATTTGCCGACCATCTCCAACTGGTTGACAACGCGAAGAACCGGACGCTCATTCAAACGAAATTGAGCGAGTTTGGTTTTTCCGACGCGCAGGTAAAGTTTGTCAAGGCCGAAGCGCGCGTGAATCGCCCTCGCCCTGCAGAGCCCCCGGTTGAACCCGCGTCTCCGTCGGCGACGGCTGCCGCGGCTCCCGCCGCGCCCAAAGGGGCCGAAGAAGCAGTTCCGTCACAGGGCAAGCGCGAACCTGGTCCGGGTTCTTTCAACCAGGAGGATTTCAAGAACGATCCGTTGATTCAAAAGGCGCTCGAAATTTTCAAAGGACAGATTATTGAAGTCCGCGCCTGACCCTCAACCAACCAATTTCAGCATGTCCGGTGTCGGCAAATTGATGAAGCAAGCCGCGCGCATTCAGCGGCAGATGG
>QHPA01000026.1 GCA_003218935.1 Verrucomicrobiota bacterium | reverse complement strand
TCTTGAAGTTGGACGACTTTGCCCCAGTAATAGTCGGCGTGTTTGTGACGTGGCAGACGAACAGCCTTGACTGAGGCCTTTCTTGTGGAGGTTGGTCGGCGAGCACAGCAGTTGCTCACTTGACCGGGCTTCCGAGGTTTCGTTGAGTAGTACTTGCAATTGAAAACTGGAAAATATAAAAGCGATTCATGGCGTTGCCATTTCTCAGCAGCCAGGCCAGACGATTGGACCAGATAACAGCCATCGACTTGGGCGCGCGTACTACCAAAGCAGTCCAGCTTCAACGCAAAGGCGACGGTCTAAACTTTCTAGGGTATGTACTACACGATGCGCCGGCATACGAGAAAGGTTTGTCCCCGCAGTTGCTGGGCGAACATCTGGGAGCCGTCAATCAAGCCCTTGGCGGCCGCGCCAAACAGGTGGTGCTGGCGGTGGGCGTGGGCGACTCGATGGTGCGCCACGCAGAATTGCCGGCGGTGCCGGTAGCCGACATGCGCACCATGCTGAAGTTCAATTCCAAGAATTATCTCCAGCAGGACCTCCCGGATCATGCGTTCGATTGTTACGTCATTCCGCCCCGGTCCGGCGTGAAACCGGAAGCTCCCAAAGCCGGGCAAAAGTGCCGGGTTCTCGTCGGCGGCGCAAAAAAACAACTCATTGACGACTTACAGGCGGCCGCGAAAAACAGCGGCTTGGTTCCCGAACAAATCGTTCCCAGCCTGATTGGTCCGCCGAATGCCTTCGAGATGGCCAACCAGGATGTTTTCAACAAGGAAGTGATTGCTCTTGTCGACGTCGGCTTCAACCATTCCTCGATCAGCATTTTGTTGAATGGGGAATTGATGCTCAGCCGCGTGGTCGGAATCGGCGGCGACCGATTGACCAACGGTGTTGCCGAGGCGTTGGGTGTCAGCTACGCGGAAGCCGAGGGCATCAAAGTTGGCCTGCCCGACGAGGTTCAATCCACCATGGTAACGTTGCTGGCGCCGTTGGATCGCGAACTGCGCGCGTCTATTGATTTCTTCGAGCACCAGCAGGACAAGCCGGTCACTCAGGTGTTTGTTTCGGGCGGCTCAGCCCGCTCGGACTACATCATTCAAATCCTGCAGACCGAGTTAATGGTCCCGTGCGTACGCTGGAACCCGACGAGTTTTCTGAACATGGCGTTGCCTCCGCAGCAAATGGCTGAAGTGGAACAAATCGCCCCGCAGCTTGCTGTGGCCATCGGAGCAGCGCTGTCCGTATTGTAAGACTTTATGCCGATCCGCCTTAACCTTCTGGCTGAGCAACAGGCCGCGGAGGATTTGCGCCGGCGTGACCCCGTCAAGCGCGCCATTTGGGTCGCTGGATTGATTGTCGGCGTGATGGTGATCTGGAGCGGTCGCCTGCAAATCAAATTGATGGGCGCGATGAGCGAGGTCAACCGGTACGAATCCCAATGGAAAAAACTGGAGCCGGACTACAACAAGGTCACTGCGAACTTCGAGAAGGCCACGGATGCCGAGAGCAAGTGGGCGGCTTTGCAGGCCCTTGCTACCAACCGTTTCCTTTGGGCTGCCCCGCTCAACGCCTTGCAGTATGTCATTGCCAAGGTTGATGACGTCCAGGTGTTGCGACTGAACACGGAACAGGCTTATGCAATCACTGAAGGCGTCAAGCCCTCCACCAATTCCGTTGGCGTTGTCAACCGCGGGAGGCCGCCCACTTCGCGGGAAAGAGTGGTGTTTACGATCGACGCCAAAGACTCGTCCAAACATCCGGGCGACCAGATTTTCAAGTTGCAGGCAGTGATCAACGATTACCCCCAATTCAAGACCAATCTGCAAAAAGCAGAGCTGATGGTCGTTTCGGCGGAACAGGCCGACCCGCGCAATCCGGCAAGACGTTTCGTTACGTTCACGCTCGAATGCCGATACACGGAAAAAACACGTTAAGATGATCAGGCTTTCCAAAGAAAAACGCGACAAGCTGATCCTGGTGTCGATTGGGGCCGTCGCGATTGTCGCCGGTCTGTGGTTGGGGGTCATCAGAACGCGGCGCGAACAGATTGGCCTAAGCCAAACCAAACTCGAGAAAGCGATGGAAAAACTGGAAGCAGCCAGGAAGATGGTCAGTCGGGCTGCGCAAGCAGAAGCTGACATGGAAGCCGCGAGCACGAAGCTCAGCGCAATCGAAGATACCATGGCGTCCGGAGACCTGTATTCGTGGGCCCGTCTTTTGATGGAAAGGGCCTGCGTCGGCCAGGAGGTCAAGATCATCGACGTGAACCGACCTGGAAAGGGAGAGGTCGGCCTGCTGGCCCAGTTCCCTTATGCGGCAGCGAATTTCACCGTGCGTGGCAGTGCTTACTACCACGACTTCGGAAAATTTTTAGCTGACTTCGAAAACAGATTCCCTTACTTTCGCGTTCAGAACCTTTCCTTAACGGCTGGTTCTGAAGGCACTGGGGGAGCGGATAGCTCAGGCTCCCGAGCTGGAGAAGAAAAGTTGTCCTTTAAGATGGACATTGTCGCCCTGGTCAGACCAAACCTTTAAAGCTGATGTTTTTGATCCGTTTATCCGCCAGACGATGCCGCTCGACCCGGTTCAGAGCGGGGGGGCTGGTTTTAGCTGGTTGGCTCGGTTTAGTGACCTTGGCTCAAGGCGCCGAAACCAACCGTCCTCCAGCCGAAGTGGTGATCCCCAAGTCCGTTTTTGTTTCGGAGGGCGATGTTGGCAAAGACCCGTTTTTCCCAAACTCAACGCGAACTAAAAGAAGAGCGCCGGAGGATCCGGTCAAGAAACCTGTGCAGCAGGATCTTTCACAGCTTTTGGTGCTCAAAGGGATTACCGGTCCACCGGAAAAACGAATCGCGTTGATCAACAACCTCCCCTTTGCCAAAGACGAGGAAGGAGAAGTGAAAGCGGGAAATGGCAAAGTAAAGATTCGCGTGCTGGAAATTGGTGAGAAGTCAGTCACCGTCAGCATTGCCGGCACGGTGGCGCCCAAAGAGTTGCTGCTGCAGGAAACACTCCTTCCGATCAACAAATGATCCAGCAGGTCACAACAGGTTTATGGAGACGTAGCCCGCGACGGGGGGGGGAGAGGAAGTTGCGGTCAAGAAACACGGTAAGAACAACGATGAAATGTCAGTCAGTCAACCTAACCACTAAATGAAAACCAAACTCGTCACCCTGCTACTCGTTGGGCTGAATGCCGGTCTTTCGGTCGGCCTGGCCCAAAACAAACCTGCATCGGACGAAAAAGTCCAAAAGCTGTATAACCAGTCGGCGGCCG
The DNA here is from genome assembly GCA_003218935.1 of Verrucomicrobiota bacterium. Taxonomy (GTDB): domain Bacteria; phylum Verrucomicrobiota; class Verrucomicrobiia; order Limisphaerales; family AV2; genus AV2. The sequence continues at coordinate 4,556 of QHPA01000026.1, read as the reverse complement.
AGGCCAAGCCGGCAGCTCCAACCGAGGCGGCCCCTGCAGAATCAACCGGCGACGTTCTGCCGATCGTTTCGTTCGAGGACGCCCCTTTGGTGGACGTCATCAAAACCCTCGCACGCCAGGCCAACCTGAATATTGTCTTTGATCCGCGGGTGACAGAACTCGGCCCGGATGGCAAACCGAAACTGCAGCCGGTGACCATCCGCCTGGAGAATGTGACCGCGCAGAACGTTCTCGAAGCCGTGCTGAACAACAACAGCCTCCGGCTGGAGAAGGATCCCAAGACCAAAATCTCCCGTATCACCATGAAAGGCACAGAGGCCGAACCATTGGTTACCAAGATTTATCAGCTCAAATACACCAGCCCATCGAACCTAGTTGCCATTCTTACGCCGAGTTTCAGCAGCGGCCGCAGCAAGGCCATTCCCGATGGCCGCACGAGCCAACTCATCGTGTTTGCCACGGAAAAAGAACTGCTCGAACTCGATCCCTTGATCGACAAGCTGGATACGGCCACCAAACAGGTGCTCATTGAAGCCCGCATCTACGAAACGACCCGAAAACCGAGCAGCGTGAAAGAGGACTTCAGCCGACTCCACCGACGCCGGGTACTACTCAAATAGATCCAGTAACAGGCCTCCAGACGGTCAGCGGCTCAAGCCCCGGATTCGGTGGAATCTTTAGCGGAGTGTTGCAGGAGCCCAAACTGCTAGCCAACACAAAAAATGGTTTTGGTCCCAGCACTGCATTTTTGAACGCGGACGGCGTACGTGGCGTATTTCAATTTTTTAACAAAGATGACCAGACTGAATTGCTTTCCACCCCAAGGACCGTGACCCTGGACAATCAACCGGCTGTTCTGAACGTCAGCGAGGCATTTCCCGTCTTCAAGGTGACGTCCGGCGGCACTCAAACCGGCCCAACGGTTGATATCAGTTATACAAACATCGGAACCATCCTGACGGTGACCCCGCGCATTTCCGCCAGCGACCGGGTCCAGCTCAGAGTCGTTCCCGAAGTGTCCGCGCTCGACGGTGTGGACACTCAGTCTGTCCCCACCAGCGGCGGGGGCGGCACGGCTTCGGTTTCGGCCAACAGATACTCGGTCCGGAAGATTGAAACTCAGGTGCTCATCCCCAGTGGGAACACGCTGGTGATGGGCGGGTTGATGAGCGATAACATTACTCACGGTCGGACGAAAGTGCCGATCCTGGGTGATCTGCCCGGCTTGGGTGCTGTCTTCCGCAGCAGCAGCAAGGTCCGGGACAAGCGCAATCTGATTCTCTTTGTGACACCGACCATCGTCACGGAGGATGACTTTCAGGTCACGCCAACCGACTACCTGAAGAGAAAGCCGAGTCCTGACAAACCGGACAGCGACGAAGGTCCGTTCACGAACCCGCTCCTGGACAGCGCAATACCGCACGACTGGAGCAAGCCGGTCTATTGATAGGCACTGACCGAAATTTCGCGCAAAGCGCCCGTCTTTGACGGGCGCTTTTTTGTTATAGTGGTTGCCAATTTCCAATCAATGTCGTGTGCGGACACTCCCCTCACCCGGCTAAAGCCACCCTCTCTCCTCATCCGATGAGGGGAGAGGGCAGGGTGAGGGGAGGCGTTCGACAAGCGGTTTCATTTCGGAAATTTCTTTTTGGCAATTCGTCTATTTGATCGAAAGTTCCTGCTTGATGCCGAACTTTTCGACGCGTTTTCGGAGCGTGGCGCGAGTGATGCCCAACAGCTTCGCCGCCTGCACCTGGTTGCCCTTCGTTTCCGCCAGGGCTTCGATAATCAAATGCCGCTCCACGGCCGGGATCACTTTCAATTTGTCGTCCTGCCGCGCCCAGCGAAACAAAGTCCGCGCCACAACCGCCATGTCCGTCACGTCATCAGGCGCGCTTGCGCCCGCGGCGCCGGCCGCTTTGGTTTTGGAAAGCTCCATCTCCTGACCGTCCCGGCCGCGATGACCGGCAATCTCCGACGGCAAATCGCCCAGCAGAATGGCGTCGCCTTTGGCCACGACGATGGCCCGCTGGATCACGTTCTCCAATTCGCGGACGTTGCCCGGCCAGTGATATTGCTCCAGGGCGCGGACGACTTCGGGCGAGATGGATTTGGGTCGTTGACCCTGGCCCGCGGCATACTTTCTCAAAAAATAATTCACCAGGAGTCGAACGTCTTCCCGGCGCTCGCGTAACGGCGGAACCTGAATGCGCACGACGTTGAGGCGATAAAACAGGTCTTCGCGAAACTGCTTCGCAGCCAGCGCCTGCTCGAGCGGCTTGTTCGTCGCGGCGATAACACGGACATCCACTTTGATCGGCTGGTTCCCGCCGACGCGCTCGAACGTGCCGGATTGCAGCACGCGCAGGATCTTCGTTTGCGTCGCCAGCGACATATCTCCGATTTCGTCCAGAAAAATCGTCCCTTTGTCGCACTGTTCAAACTTGCCGATGCGCTGGGCGGTGGCGCCGGTGAACGCTCCCTTTTCGTGACCGAACAGCTCGCTTTCCAGCAGATTTTCAGGAATCGCCGCGCAGTTGATGGCCAGGAACGGCCGCTGGCTGAGGCGGCTGTGATGGTAAATCGCGCGCGCCACCAGCTCCTTGCCGGTGCCGCTTTCGCCGGTGATGAGGGCGGTGGCGTCGGAGGCGGCGAGTTGCCCGATGAGCTTGAATACATTCTGCATCGGCTCGCTGCGGCCAACGATGCCCAGATCATAATCCTCCGATTCCAGCAGCGGCTGATAGGAAACGACCTGCTTCATGTCACGCGCGGCTTTGAGCCCGGCGGCAACAAGTTGTTTCAGTTTCGGCACATCAAACGGCTTGAGCAGATAATCGTACGCGCCCAGTTTCATCGCTTCGATGGCCGTCTGTGTCGTGCCGTAAGCGGTCATCATGATCACGGGAAGTTTGGCGTCCGCCTGACGAATCCGGCGCAATGTTTCCAAGCCGTTCATTCCTCCCAGGCGCACATCCATGATGACCAGGTCGGGCCTGATCCTGGCGATCAGCTTCAAGCCTTCTTCGCCGCTGGAGGCGGCGCTCAGTTCAATCTCCGGCAGATCAAAAATCCGGCGGAAAGAATATTGCACGTCCGCTTCGTCATCGATCAGCAGCAGCCTTTCCATAACATTCAAAGACCGTGACAGGATAAACGTCTTTGCGCCAATTGCATTGAAATTCTTCAGGCCGGCACCGCCACTAAGTCTTTTTCTTCCGCCTGCCGCTTTTGTTCGCGGACGGTCCGCGCCCCGGCGTCGCCCACTCGCGCTGAAGGTGTTGCCTCGCCCACGCGCGCGCTTGCGGCCGCGTCTTCAATTCGTCCTGCAACTGTTTTTCGCGAACCTCCGCCAGCAACCTGCCCATCGCCGGCCCGGGTTTCATGCCCAGCGCGAACAAATCGTTTCCCGACAGCAAAGGCGGACGAATGGCCGGCTGCCGCTCCAACTGCGCCGCCTGTTCGACCAGGAACTCATAATGATCCAGGCGACCATGGGATCCGAGGCAATCGAGCCGGTGTAGTTCCAGCTCCAGCGCAAAGGTCGGTCGCAACAGCATCCGCCTCAAGGTGGACTTGCGCATCCGCAAAACATCTTTGAATTGCATGTGCGACTGCACGCAAACCGCGATCTCTTCAATCAGCTTCCGGGGAAAGCGCAGCCGTTCCAGCAACTTCCTCGCAATGCCGGCGCCGGCGTTTTCATGGCCGTAAAAATGAATCTGGCGTGTATGCGGATCACGCGACGCGGTCGCCGGCTTGCCAATGTCGTGCAGCAAGGCAGCCCAGATCAACGATGGCGACGCCTCCGCAGGCAAATGTTCCAGAATCCGAATTAAATGGTTATAGACCGAACCTTCGGGGTGAAACTCCGGCGACTGCTCGCATTCAACCGTGGCCGCAATCTCCGGCAGGATTGGGAACAACAGGCCGCTTTCCCGCAGCAAGTGCAGTCCGCGCGCCGCGTGCGGCGGACGAAACAGTTTGAGCAGTTCCTCCCGAATGCGTTCGGCGCTCACATTCAAAATTTCCCGTGCCGTGGCCCGTAGTCCGGCAAAGGTTTTTGGCTCAATCCGAAAACTCAGTTGCGCGGCGAACCGGACTGCGCGCAACAACCGCAGATGGTCCTCGGCAAACCGCCGGTGCGGATTCCCGATGGTCCGGATGATCCTTGAACGCAAATCGAGTTCGCCGCCCACCCAATCGTGGAGCCGGTTTTCAATCGGATCAAAGAACAGTCCGTTGACCGTGAAATCGCGCCGGCGCGCGTCGGCCATCGCGTCGCAAAACGTGACCCGGTCCGGATGACGACCGTCGCGGTAATCCGCTTCGGCCCGGAAAGTGGCCGTTTGAAATTGTTTTCCCTGTTCAATCACGAGCACGACGCCGAATTTGCGCCCGACCGGGATGGTGTGTGGAAAGAGAGACTCGATCTGCTCCGGTCGTGCCGAGGTAGCGATGTCGTAGTCCTGCGGTTCCTTGCCCAACAATTGGTCGCGCACGCAGCCGCCGACGAAATAGGCTTTGTGCCCCGCCGCCTTCAATCGGCGCACGAT
>QHPA01000025.1 GCA_003218935.1 Verrucomicrobiota bacterium | reverse complement strand
CGTTACGAACTGGAACTTCCCGCACTGGGCCGGCTGGTGTTGAAAGACGCCGAGACTGGCGAAGTGGTGGAAGTGAACACCGGCGATGAACGGAAGCGCGCCGCGTTCGCGCAGCGACAGGCCAAGGCCCAGGCAGAGCTGCTTAAACTGTTTCGCGGCGCGCGAATCGACTCGATCCAATTGCGAACAGACCAGCCCTACGCCGGCGCGCTGGGGAGATTTTTTGAAACGCGGGAAAAGCGCCGTCGTCATGGATAGCGATGTAAATGAAAACCAACTCCTCCGCGGTCATCATCCCTGCCCCCTCTTCCGCGACCAACACCGCGGGGACGAATGCTTTGAGTGGCGACATCCGCGACATCAAAGCGCCGGTGGAAATCCCGAGCGGTTGGTTCTGGTTCTGGTGCGTGGCGGGCGCGCTGGCGGCCGCTGCCTTTTCATTTTTCGCCTGGCGCTACTGGCAGAACCTTCGGGCCAGGCCCCAGACACTGGAAGTCATCATCCCGCCGCACGAACGCGCGCGACGCAAACTGCAGCAGGCGCTCAAACTGATTTACGAGCCGCGACTGTTTTGCATCGAGGTTTCCGATACGTTGCGGGCCTATCTTGAAGCAGCCTTCTCCATGCGAGCGCCGGAACGCACCACCGAGGAATTTCTGGGTGAACTTCAATCGAGCGGGCTGCTGTCGCTCACTCAAAAGCGATCGCTGGCAGATTTCCTCATGCGTTGCGACCTTGTGAAGTTCGCGCGAGACGAACCCACCGTCGAACAGTTGAAGGAACTCCACGAGAGCGCGCTGCGGTTCGTCGATGAAACCTCCTACTTCCAGCCGCGATCCGAAACTGTCCCGGCGCCCGCAGAGCCATCGCCAGGCTCAAAACCGCCACCGCCGCCGTTGCCGCTGGAAACCGTTGCGCAAGGCGACGGGTTAGAGCAACAAACGACAACCGACAACGAACGACTGACAACTCCATGACCTTCGCGCATCCCTATTTTTTGCTGCTGTTGTTGCTCCTGCCGCTGCTGGCTTGGCTGAAGGGCAAGGTAGGCTTTCAACCCGCCTTTCTGTATTCGTCGGTGCAACTGGTGCGCGGCATTACCGGCATCACGCGTTCGCGCGCGGGGTCAATCCTCCTGAACTTGCGCTGGCTCGCCCTGGCGCTGTTCATCGCCGCGCTGGCCCGGCCGCAACTGGGCGAAGGCGAAACCAAAGTCACAGCCAGCGGCATTGACATCGTCGTCGCGATTGACTTGTCGGGCAGCATGAGCTCGGAGGATTTCCAGTTGAAGGGCCAACGCGTCAACCGGTTGACCATCGCCCGGGACGTGCTGGAACAGTTCGTCGCCAAACGGCCCAACGACCGCATCGGTCTTGTCGCCTTCGCCCGCGACGCGTACATCGCCGCGCCGCTCACGCTAGACCACGATTTTCTGTTGCAAAACCTGGAACGGCTGGAGATCGCCACTGCCGACAAAGACGGAACGGCGATTGGCTCCGCTCTCACGGCCGCATTGAACCGCCTGCGCGAGATCCGGTCAAAAAGCAAGATTGTCATCCTAATGACCGACGGACAAAACAACGCCGGCAAAGTCCCGCCTCTGACCGCTGCCGAAGCCGCGGAGACGCTCGCCGTTAAGGTTTACACCATCGGCGTCGGCACGCGCGGCATGGCGCCGATGCCCGTCGGGCGAAATCCATTTACCGGCGAGGTGGTTTACCGGGACGAGCCGGTGGACATTGACGAGGCAACGCTCCAGCAAATCTCCCGGCGCACCGGCGGGAAGTATTATCGCGCGGACAAAACCGAAACGTTGCGCTCGATTTACGACGAAATTGATCGGCTGGAAAAAACCGACGTGGAAGTGAAAAAGTATCAACGCTACCGCGAAATATTCCCGTTCGTGGCGCTGCCAGGACTTGTGCTCCTGCTGCTGGAAATTATCCTGAATCATACCGTGTGGAGAAAATTGCCGTGAGAACCGCGTGTCAATTGTCAGTGGTCAGTGGTTCGTTGTGCACGGCCTACGACCTGGCCGCGAAAGTTCAACGGACAACTGGCCGCCGACAACGGACAACTGACTAAATTGAAATTCGCCCATCCACAGATGCTTTGGCTGCTGCTGCTCACCGTGCCGCTGCTCGCATGGTTTTTGTGGTGGGCGTGGCGCAAGAAGCAAACGCTTATTGCGCAGTTCGTGCAATCGCGGTTGCTGGCGCAATTGACGGTGGGTGTCTCGCGGTTACGCCGGAAAATTCGGCTCGCGCTGATCGTTTTGGCGGTCGCCTGCGTGCTGTTGGCGCTGGCGCGGCCCCAGTGGGGTTTCGACTGGGAGGAGGCCAAACAGCGCGGACTGGACATCGTCGTCGCCATCGACACCTCGCGGAGCATGCTGGCCGAGGACGTGCGGCCCAACCGCCTGGCGCGCGCCAAGCTGGCCGCGCTGGACCTGATGAAACTGGCCAGAAGCGACCGGCTCGCGCTGGTTCCATTCGCCGGCGCGGCGTTTCTGCAATGTCCGCTCACGCTCGACGACCAGGCGTTTCGGCAAAGCGTCGAGGCGCTCGAGGTCGGCATCATCCCGGTCGGCGGTACGGCTTTGACCGAAGCGATTGAAACCGCGCTCGCCGCCTACAAAGAGGACGGCGACAACTACAAGATTCTGGTCTTGTTCACCGACGGCGAAGACCACGACAGCGGCGCGCTGGAGGCGGCGCAGAAAGCGGCTAAGGCCGGATTGAAGATTTTCACGGTCGGCGTGGGCACGCCCAACGGCGAGTTGGTGCGGGTGACAGATGAGAGCGGCGCAACCGGCTACATCAAGGACGACCAGGGCAACATGGTCAAATCGCGCCTGGACGAAAAGCTGCTGCAAGATATCGCCACGGCGACCGGCGGTTTCTATCTCGCGCTGCGCGGCGTCAACCCGATGGAAACGCTTTACGAACAAGGCCTGGCCCCGCTGCCCAAGTCCGAAATTTCCTCGCGCCTGGTCAAGCGTTTTCACGAACGTTTTCAATGGCCGCTGGCGCTGGCCATCGCGGCGCTGGTGGCGGAAATGCTTTTACCGGAACGCAAACGCGTAGCGCGCACGGAGGCTGCCGTTAGCGCTGCCAATGTGGATTTGCGCAAAGCGGTGGCCGCCCTGATCTTATTTGCGGTCCCATTCGCGGTGTCGGCTTCGCCTTCGAGCGCCAGACGTCTTTACGAGGACGGCCAGTTCAAACAGGCCCAACGAGAGTACGAGCGCCTGCTGGAAAAAAGCGAGAAATTGCCTGACTTCAAAGAGGCCGCGAAGAAATACGAGGAGGGAAGCCACGAAGAGGCGGAGCACGAAATCTCCCGCGCGCTGGAAAACGCCCGTCTCGGCGACCTGCGTTTGCACTTCAACGCGGGCGCCGCCGCCTACAAAGCCGGCGAACTGGACAAGGCCGCGCTGCATTTCAAGTTGTCCACAATCGATCCCGACTTGAAGCTGCAGGAGCGGGGATACTACAACCTGGGCAACACACTTTACCGTCTGGGTGAACAGGCGACGGATGACAACGCAAAGATTCAGGAATGGCAAAACGCTGTGGACAGTTATACAAACGCCCTCGCGCTGAATCCGCAGGACGCCGACGCGAAGTACAATTTGGATCTCGTCAAAAAGAAGCTGGAGGAGCTCAAAAAGCAGCAGCCCAAGCAGCAACAGGAACAATCACAACAGCAGAAGCAGGATCAGAACAAACAGAACCAAAAGCAGGACCAGAAGCAGTCATCCCTAAGCCGGATTCCCAAAAGCAGGAGCCGCAACAGAAACAACAGCCGCAAAACCAGCAGGAAAACGCCGACCGCCAAAAGCAGAAAGAGCAGGAACAGGCGAAACAGAACAAACCGCAAGGCGCAGGCAAAGGCGACGAGAAATCAGGCGAACCGACCGAAGCGAACGCCGCTCCGACGCCCGGCCAGATGAGCGTTCGGGAAGCGCAGCAATTGCTCGATTCGCAAAAGGGCGAGGAGCGGGCCATGATTTTTGTGCCGCAGCAAAAACTCAAAGACCAGCGGCGCGTGTTCAAGGATTGGTGAGGACATGAATTGCCGATTGCCAATCGCCCATTGCCGGCTGCCACTGCTTCAACGAAGCCGGAGGATTGAATATCTCCTTTTGTCTTTATTCGCGGTGAGCGGCGCGGTGTCCGCCGCGCTGGCCGCCACGTTTACCGCCTCGCTGGATCGGAGCACTGTCCCCGTGAACGAAACCGTGACGCTTTCCTTGACGTTCGAGGGCGGCACACCCGCGGACGCTCCCCCCTCGCCGTCCGCGCCCAACCTGTCCATCAATTATGTCGGGCAATCGAGCCAGTTCAACTTCATCAACGGCAGGTCCTCCTCGACTTTGGTCTTTAACTATCTGGTCCGGGCAGCGCAACCGGGCGAGTACACCATCCCCGCCATCAGCGCCAGTGTGGATGGCAAAACTCTCACGAGCCTGCCACTCAAATTAAAAGTGCTCAAGAGCGGTGAAACGACGCCGGGTTCGGAGATCATTGGCAAAAACGCCTTCCTGAAACTGGTGGCGCCGAAGAACGAAGTTTATCTTGGCGAAGTGCTCCCGGTGGAGATCCGGCTCTACGCGCGACAGGGCCATTTGAAAGGACCTCCACAGCTCAATCAAGAGAGTTTTACGGTGGGCAAAATGGTCCAGCAACAGCTCACGAAAACGCTTATCGGCAACCAGTATTACAGCCTGCTGGTCTATAAAACCTTCGTCATTCCCGCCAAAACCGGCCGATTGCAGCTCGGCCCGGCCACCTTGCCGCTGGCGGTCCCGCGTCCCAACGCGCGTGTGGATTTCTTCGGTGAAATCATCGATTGGATGGACGCAAACCTCACGGCCGACCCGTTGAGCATCGACGTCCGCCCGCTGCCCGCCGACAATGTGCCGCCGGACTTCAACGGAGCAGTCGGCAGCTACTCGCTCGAAGCCAGCATCACCACCAACACGGTCACGGTGGGTGATCCCATCACGCTGACGGTTCAGATCAAAGGCCATGGCCCAATCGATTCTCTGACCCTGTCGTCGCCGAACAACTGGCGCGATTTCAAAATCTATCCGCCCAACACAAAAGTTGAAACGACCGACCCGCTCGGGCTCGAAGGCGTCAAGACCTTTGAACAGGCCGTGATTCCGGAAAACGTCGAGGTCAAGGAACTGCCCCCCATCACCTTCAGTTTCTTTGATCCCGTCCAAAAGGGTTATCGGACGGTCACTCATCCGGGGTCGCCGATCATCGTCCGTCCCGGCAACGCCGCGCCTGCGCAGCCGACCATCGTCGGGACCGCGACGCAAAACCAGAACGAATTGAAGCCGGCCACGGACATCGTGCACATCAAGCCACGCGTGGGAACGCTCGCGCAAATTCGCGCGCCGCTCGTTCAACAAACCTGGTTCGTCGCGCTTCAGGGCGTTCCGTTGCTGGCTTGGCTCAGCGTCCTGGCCTGGCGCCGGCGCGAGGAGAATCTGGCCAACAACCCGCGCCTGCGCCGGCAGCGCCAGGTGGCGCAGACCGTTCGCGAGGGCCTGGCCGAGTTGCGCCGAGTGGCCGGCGCGAACCAGTCGGAAGCATTCTTCGCCACGGTTTTTCGCTTGTTGCAGGAGCAACTCGGCGAGCGCCTCGACCTGCCTGCGTCCGCCATCACCGAGGCGGTAGTGGACGAACGGCTGCGTCCACGCGGCCTGGCGGCGGAGACACTGGCCGCGTTGCAGGAGTTGTTTCAAGCATGCAACCAGGCGCGCTACGCGCCGCGATGGAGCGGCCAGGAACTGGCCTCCCTCGTGCCGAAAGTCGAATCGGCCCTGCAACAATTGCAACGACTGAACCTCGATGAAGCCAGACTGTAGAACGCGCGCGCAAATTGCAACCGTGGCCGCCGGCGTAAGGAGGCTCAGTCTGAAATCCGAAATCCGAAATCCGAAATCCGAAATAGCGAAAGCCTCCTTGCGTCGGCGGCTACAATCAGCCTCACGCATTATTCTGCTCCTGTTGCTCTGCTGCTGCGGTTCCGATCTCTCGCGCGCAGGCGATGTTCCATCCGCGTTCGAGCAGGCCAACAAGCTCTACGAGCAAGGCAAATTCTCCGAAGCCGCGGCAGCTTACGAGAAACTTATCGCCTCTGAGCGCGTGTCCCCTGCCCTTTACTTCAATTTCGGCAACGCGCTGTTCAAATCGGGCCGGATCGGACGCGCCATATTGAACTATCGCCTCGCCGAGCAACTCGCCCCGCGCGACCCGGACATTCGCGCAAACCTGCGATTTGCCCGCAATCAGGTGAGCGGCGGGGATGCGCGGTCGCCGACCTGGTGGCGACGTTGGATCGGGCATTTGAGGTTGAACGAATGGACCGTGCTGGCAGCGGTTGCGGTCTGGCTTTGGTTCGGTCTCCTGGCGCTGGCGCAATGGCGTCCGGCGTTGAAGAAGTCGTTGGTCGGTTACACCACCACCGTCGGGGTTGCCGCTGCCTTGCTGTCAGTGTGCCTCGCTGGGGCCGCTTACGACCGTTTCGAAGTCAGGTCGGCGGTCGTCGTCGCGAGCGAAGCGGTCGTCCGCTATGGTCCGCTGGACGAGTCGAACCGCTACTACACGGTCCGCGACGGCGCCGAACTGCCGATCCTCGACGCTAAAGGTGATTGGCTTGAAGTCATCGACCGCTTCGGGCGAACCGGTTGGCTGCGCCGCGAGCAGGTCCTCCTTTTCCACGGCGCCTCGCTGACTTCCAAAGACACTTTATGAGTTTCGAGACGGCGTCCCTTCATCCCGCGTCAGCTCCGGTGTGCAGTCAAACGCACAGTTTTAGGCCGGTTGCTTTCTGTTATTTTTGGGCAGTCCTTGATTGACGTTCGGAATTGAACGTTTAACTTTTGAACGAAACCAAACTCAACCAATTGTGCCGTTATGACGACTTCAAAACGGACTGCCTTATCGGACCGCTGGTATGGCGTCGGCTTCACGCTCATCGAACTGTTGGTGGTCATCGCAATCATCGCCATTCTTGCCGGCTTGTTGTTGCCGGCATTGGCGCGAGCCAAAGCGCAAGCGGGCCAAATAAAATGCATCAGTAATCTAAAGCAACTGGCCTACGGAATGATGATGTATATCCAAGACAATCAGGATCAGTTTCCCGGCTGCGCGTCACGCGGACAGTACGGGTTTCATAAGGAAGACTGGATTTATTGGCGGACGAATACCGCGATGTATCCGCCGGTTGAGAAAAGCCCAATCGCTGTCCATATCGGTATGGTTAACAGCAACCTCTTCCGCTGTCCGCTGGATCGCATAGACAAGGACCGGGAAAGCGCGGCTCCACACGGACCTTACCTTTACAGCTACACCTTAAACAGCTTCGACGCTTCAGGACGTGCGGTTGGCATGGCCTCCATTTTCGATGGTCCTGACGCGCGGCCGACCGCATACATCTTCAAGCACGGCTACATCAAACAGCCGTCCCGCAAGATTATGATCGTTGACGAACGGACTTCGATGCGTCAGCCGGAAACGATCGACCGCTCGCTTATGGGAGGCGGCAGTGTGATCAACGATGGACGCTGGGTTCCCGGACCGGATTCCGGGGACGTCATCACGGCGCGACACAACAAAAAAGGCAGCGTGAATTTTGCCGACGGCCACGCGGAGGTCGTCAGTTACAAGCTCGGCAGGACCTTGGAGTGGACCAAGCCTGATTTTTAAGATCAGGATATCTGCTCCCTCTTATGAGACTCACACCCTCAGTGATCCTGATGCTTGCTCTTTTGCCGGCAGGATGCAGAGAGAAAGTCGCCTCGTCGCCTCGATCCAGCGAACCGGTGGTGGAACAGCAGCCCGACGCGAATGCAAGTTCGGTGGATACGTCCTCGAGCACTGCGGCGGCTGCACCTGCAATCGATTCGCAGTCGTCGCGGGCGGCGCGCCGCGCCAATCAACCCGTCGTGCAACCAGCAGAGAACACAGCCGCCCTCGAAGGCGCTGTGCACGCGTTGATGACCATACAGCTTCACAAATTCATCCAGGAGAATGGACGAATGCCGAAGGATTTCTCGGAATTCGCTAATGCGCGTATGGACAGCGTACCGTTTCCACCCCCGGGGATGGACTTCGTAATTGATTACGCGAACAAGCAGGTCAAGGTTGTAAAGAGCAAAAAGAAATAAAGGCGGCTCGACACGGCAAGAATCGCCGCAGCGCGTGCCCGGAAAATTCGGCGAGGGCAGCGCCCGTGAGTTTCCCGGTCTGCCACAAGGCTGGCTCCTGCTGAAACACACGGGCGGGGCGCCCGTGCCACTTCACCGCGCGAGGATAGCCAAGGCGAGGCCGCCATCGGCTGCGCCCGAAGCGGGCGCGCTGCCCCCAATTCAATCCGTCCGGCTCACGTGTAACGAACGGTCCGCAGCTGGAACAGGCTCCAGGGATTTTGGATTGACCCCTCTTCGTTTCGGTCAGTAACATTCGGCGCAATGGACGGCGTCAAGATCACCCGGCTTGACGACCGGCTGCGCATCGAGATCAACGGCGAGTTGTTTAGCGAATATCATTTCAAGGATGTCTCCCGGCCGTTCCTTTACCCGATCATCGGACCGGACGGCCTGCCGATGACGCGCGACTGGCCGATGAAAGACGCTGACAACGAGGAACACGATCACAAGCATCATCGCTCGCTCTGGTTCGAGCACGGCGAGATGAACGGCGTCGATTTCTGGAGCGAGGAACCAAAGGCCGGCCGGACCGTGCACGAGGAGTTCACCGAAATCAAATCCAGCCGCGACGAAGGCGTGATCAGGTCGAAGGACAAATACGTAGCGCCGGACGGCAAAGTGGTTTGCACTGACGACCGCACGATTCGCATCTATAATCGCCCGGCGGAACGGCTCTTCGATTATGAGGTCACGGTTCACGCGTCGAACGGTGATCTGGTTTTCGGCGATACCAAGGAAGGCATGATGTCGATGCGGCTTAACGAAACGATGCGGTTGGCGCCCAACAAATTCAACAAAGGCAAACCGACCGGCCACATCGTCAACAGCGAAGGAGTGCGGGACGGTGAGACGTGGGGCAAGCGCGCCGACTGGTGCGATTATCACGGCCCGGTCAACGGGAAGATTGTGGGCGTGGCTATTTTCGATCATCCGAAAAATCCGCGGCATCCGACCTGGTGGCACGTGCGCGACTACGGTTTGTTCGGCGCCAATCCGTTCGGCCTGCACGATTTTGAAAAGAAACCCGCTGGCGCCGGCAATTTCACCGTGCCTGCCGGGAAAAGTGTCACCTTCCGCTACCGCTTCTATATTCACCCCGGCGATGAAAAAGAGGCGAAGGTCGCGCAGCGTTACGCGGAATACGCCAAACCATGATCCGCAAGAAACCACGAATGAACACATTATGAAAACAATGAACCGCAGAAGTTTCCTCAAAAGCACCGCCCTCACCGCCGCCGCAGTCAGCCTGCCTGCTTATTCGTGGGCGCGCGTGCCGGGCGCCAATGATGAAATCCGCGTGGCCGTCGTCGGCTTCGGCGGGCGCGGCAAGGACCACATCTCCGAACTGCGCGGGCTGGCGAAGAAAAATGTGCGCATCGTCGCGCTGTGCGACGTTGACAAAACAATCCTGGACGCCGCCGTCGAGCAATTCAGCAAGCGCAACGAAAAGGTCGAAGGCTTCACGGACATCCGCAAACTGCTCGAACTGCAAGACCTCGACGCCATCAGCATCGCGACACCGAACCACTGGCACTCGCTCGCCACGATTCTGGGCGTGCAAGCAGGCAAGGACGTTTACGTGGAGAAGCCGGTCTGTCACAACGTCTGGGAAGGGAGCAAAATGGTTGAGGCGGCGCGCAAACACAAAAGGATCGTGCAGGCGGGCACACAGAGCCGCTCCAGCCAGGCGATCAAAGAAGCGATTGAATGGGTCCGCGCCGGCAACCTCGGCAAAATCGTGATTGCCCGCGGTCTGTGTTACAAACCGCGCGCGAGCATTGGCAAGGTGGATGGCCCGCAGCCGCCGCCGGCCAGCGTGGATTACGATCTTTGGTGCGGACCGGCGCCCAAGGCGCCGATTCATCGCCAGCACTTTCATTACGACTGGCATTGGTTCTGGGACTACGGCAACGGCGACGTCGGCAACCAGGGCATTCACCAGATGGACATCGCCCGCTGGTTCCTGGGCGAACCCGAATTATCGCCGCGCGTCTGGGGTATCGGCGGCCGATTGGGCTACGAGGACGACGGCGAAACTCCGAACACGTTGATCGCTTACCACGATTATGAAAAAGCGCCGTTGATCTTTGAAGTGCGCGGCCTGCCGAGGGACAAGTCACGTCAGACGGACAAAGGCTGGAACACTGGCGACATGGACAGGTATCCCGACGAGAAAGGCAAAGGCGGCAGCGTTTGCGTGATCATCGAATGCGAAGGCGGTCACGTCTTCGTCCCGAATTATTCCAGCGCCACCGCCTTCGACAAGGATGGCAAAGAGGTGAAACAGTGGTCCGGTGCGTCGAGCCACTTCGAGAATTTCATTGAAGCGATGCGCAGCCGAAAGGTCAGCGACCTGAACGCGGACATTCAGGAAGGGTTCATCTCCAGCGCGCTGTGCCACACTGGCAACGTCTCGTATCGCCTCGGCCAGCACGCGTTGCCGGACGAAATCCGCGAGAAAATCAAAACCGACAAGGACGCGGTGAAAACCTATGAGCGAATGCAGCACCACCTTGAAGCGAACGGCGTGGACTTGAGCAGGACTCAGGCGACGCTCGGCGAGTTTCTCACGATGAATCCGCGTCAGCAGAAATTCACCAACAACCATCACGCCAACCCACTGCTGACACGCGAGTATCGCGAACCGTTCGAGGTGCCGGCGAAGGTGTGAGATGGCGTTGAATCGTTGAAGCAAGCCATGCGGCTGCACTCGAATCGTCTCAATGCCTCAACATGGTTAGCGCTTTTCACGCTCGCCGTCGGCTCGGCGGTTGCCGGCGAGCCGGCCAGTCTTCCCACCGGCTACAAACTGCTGTATGACCAGAAATGCAACCAGGCGGCGGCGCTGAAGGATTTTGTCCTGACCGATCCAGGAGCCTGGCGGTTCAGCAAGGACGACAGCGGCCCGGCGTTGGAACTGTTTCAGCAAAGCGATTACAGCCCCGCCGTCCGCTCCCCGCTGAACATCGCGCTCATCGCGGACAAAATCTTCGGCGATTTTATACTCGAAGCTGACCTGCTTTCCACGAAGGAGCCTTACCCGCACCAGGACATGTGTTTGTTCTTCGGCGTGCGGGACCCGACGCACTTCTATTACGTGCACCTGGCCGTCGCCGCCGATCCGCACGCGCACAACGTTTTCATCGTGAACAACCAGCCGCGCCTGGCGATCGCAAAACAGACCACCAAAGGCATTACCTGGGGCCTGAGCCAATGGCACCACGCGAAGCTGGAACGGAAGCTCAGCGACGGCAGCATCAAGGTCTATTTCGACGACATGACCAAACCGATCATGACCGCCGCGGACAGGAATTTTGCCGCAGGCTATATCGGCTTCGGCTCATTCGACGACATCGGCAAAGTCCGCAACATCCGTGTTTGGGGGCCGTTAGTGGAAACGAAGAAGACGCAGTTCTTCGCACGGCCGGAGCCCGCGCGTTGAATCGTTGAACCGTGCTGCCGCAAGGCGACGTTTCAACGGGTTAAAGCCTCACATTCGCTTCTCGTCGGCGTCAATGAAATCGACAAACGTTTTGATGTCATCGCGATGGGTCAACCCCGCCTGCTCTTTGCGCAGCTTGAGGCGGGCCTGCATTTCGGCGTCGTCGGGCCGCGGATGATTGAGCATGGACTCGGCGTGAGCGCGTTTGTCCGCGTCGCTCTTCTTCACGTTCTTCAGGACCCAGTCCGCAACCTGGCCGTCCGTGATCGTGCCTCTAACAACTTCGATAAATTGCTCCTGCGTGAGACCGGCGGCCTTCAGCCACCTTTCGTCGAAGCCCTTGCCCAGGTTCGGCTGATAATCCGGATGAAGTTTGCCCGCGAGATGCAGGCGAATCTTATCAATATAGCGCGGCAGGTGCGTCCAGCCGCACATTGTTTCACGCGGGCTGCGAGGATAAATGAGGTCGGCCATGGTTCGTTAAATCGTTAAAACGTTCAACCGTGCCGAGGTTTGAATCATCGTCCGCTTGATGATGATCGGACGATGCGCTGACTTCAATTTTGAAATTTGCATTTTTTCGCCGCGCTTCCATCTTCTCAAGCATGAGCGAATTCGATTTCGACATTGCCATCATCGGCGGCGGCAGCGGCGGTTACGCGGCGGCCCGCACCGCGGCAAGCGCGGGTTTGAAGACGGTCGTCATCGAAGGCGGCAAGGAGGTCGGCGGCCTTTGCATCCTGCGCGGCTGCATGCCCACCAAGGCGCTGCTGTACGCGGCGGATGTCATTCACCTGGCGCGACACGCGGAGACCTGGGGCATCCGCGCGAAAAACGTCGGGTTCGATTTCGCGCAGGTCATGGCGCGAAAAAACGCCATCGTCAAAGACTGCACCGACGACCGCGTCCAGCAGCTGACGAGCGGCAAATTCAAATTTATTCGGGCAACGGCCCGGTTCACCAACCCGCACACCGTCGCGCTCAGCACCGGCGAAACGCTCACCGCCGAATATTTTATCATCAGCACGGGTTCCGTCGTCTCGGAGCCTCCCCTGCCCTCGCTCCGGGAAGCCGGCTATCTCACCAGCGACGATGCGCTCAGGCTGGTCGAACCGCCGAAGTCCTTGATTATTCTCGGCGGCGGCGCTGTAGCGGTCGAGTTCGCGCAGTTCTTCGCGCGCTTCGACACGCAGGTGACTTTGATTCAACGCAGCGAGCACATCCTGCGCGATTTCGACACCGACGCCGCGGCCGAACTTGAGAGGGTTTTTCGCCGTGGCGGCATGACTGTTTTAACGAAGACCAGACTGCTCGACGCCGGGCGCGAGGGCGATGGGAAAGCCGTCTCGTTCGAGCACGACGGCAGGACCGTGCGCCTCGCCGCCGAAGAAATTCTGTTCGCGCTAGGTCGCGCACCGAACACGTCGCCTTTGCATTTGGAAAAAGCAGAGGTGAAAGCCGAACGCGACCGTATCGTCACCAACGCGCAGATGCAAACCAGCGCGCCGCACATTTACGCCGCCGGCGATTGCACCGGTCCGCACGAGATCGTGCACATCGCGATTCAGCAGGGTGAAATTGCCGCGCATAACATCGCGCATCCGGACCAGCCGCGCGACATGGATTATCGATTGCTCGCGCACGTCGTGTTCACCGACCCGCAGATTGGCACGGTAGGATTGACGGAAAAGGAAGCGAGAGCGAAGAATATTCCTTACGTTGCGGCCAGTTATCCATTCAGCGACCATGGCAAATCGCTGATCATGGACGCCAGGGACGGCTTTGTGAAACTGCTGGCAAATCCGGACACAGGCGAAATTCTCGGCGGTTGTTGCGTCGGCCCGATGGGAGGCGAATTGATCCACGAAATCATCGCAGCGATGGCCAGGCGAATGACCGTGCACGAACTGGCCGTCACGCCGCATTATCATCCGACCCTTGCGGAGATTTGGACTTATCCGGCGGAAGAGTTGGCGGGGAGGATTCGAGCAGGCAGGGTAACGGAGTGATGGAGTGGTGGAGTTTATGGCCCGAACAGTTGAGGACGCACCGACACGATACTCACACTCCACGGTCCACGACTCAAACGCCCCGAGACTACCCCAGCTTCACCCGACGTGCCAGTCTTAAGCGATTCGTAAACCGCCATTAAAATCCTGATGTCGCGCAGCCCTTCTTCGTCCGACACTTTGCTCGGTGTGTCGTTGAGGATGCACTGGGCGAAGTCGTCCATCTCGGCGGCGAACTGGTCGATCTCGGGTTCGTTGATCTCCTGGCCGTCGCTGCGCCGGCCCCGAATGCCGCCGTAACTGTAAGCGGGATCGAGACCGAACCAGCCCTTCTCCGCGTAAGCCGTGTAACGGTTGAGGCCGTTGACCAGATACGTCGTGCTGCAATACGCGAGAACGCCGCCGGGAAATTTGAGCTGCCAGACAATGGACTCATCCACTTCCTTGAACTTGACCGGATCGGTCCTGGTTTCCATGGCCGAGACGACGATCGGTTCCTCGCCGGTCAGGTAGCGCGCGGCTTGCAGCGCGTAAATG
>QHPA01000024.1 GCA_003218935.1 Verrucomicrobiota bacterium | reverse complement strand
CAACTCCCACGCCTCCCGTCGCAGCGCGCGGTCGGGCTCCTCCAGATAGCGGGCCATCTGCGTGAGGGTCTTCTCTTCGCCTCGAAAATTAACCGTCAGTGAGCCGCTCAGCTTTTGATACTGCTGACTGAGTTTCGCCTCCTCCGTTTCCAGCGGCACGTTTTCGTCGCGATACAGTTCAACCCGCACCTTTGTCGCGCGGTCGAACACTTCGTAACGCGGCTTCGGCAACTGGCGGCGCAGCGGATGTTGCAGGTACAACTGCTCCAGCTTGAACTGGCGCGGCTTGAGCCGCGGCCCGATCTGTTCGACGAAATGAAGGTAGTCTTTCTCTGCCTCGGTGTTGTCGGTGTGGCAGGTCATCGCGATGTAGCGGCGTGACGATTCTTCGTCGAGCGCAGCGCTGAGTTCGCTCCAGTCGAGCAGCCAGCGTTCGAGATCGGCGGCAGAATGACACTGCGCCGGGAGCGATTCGAGTCGATCAAAGAGCGGCGCCAGCGGCTTCCAGTCGCCGAGGTCAATTTTTTCCGGCACGAACCGGCGCGGTTTGTGAGCCGGCAAAGCATCAAACGGCAACAAATTCATGGGTGACAAGATGGAGGCAAACGCGAGAAGTGCAAAGAGAAACGTGAAACCGCGCGGTTTGGGAGTGAATCGCCGGCGTTTGCGCCGCTCGCGGGTTCGCTCGCCCCATCCGTCGGGTGCTACCAGTTCTACGCGCCGTGTTTCCGTGTCAACGCCACTCCAACCCACCGCCACTTCTCTGCAAACTCGTCGTGCGTGAGCGTTTGCTTGCCGTTCAACGGATCACCCACGGTGATGGTGCGCTCGCCGACGTCGAGCACGGTGACGTAGTGGTCGAGCAAGAACGCGAATTTCATCAGCGCGAGCGTGTAGCCCGGTTGTTTCAGGTCGGCGACTGATTTGAACGAGCGATATTCGCAGACCAGCCCGTTCGGACCGTAGCGTTTTTGCAACTTGCGGCAAAGAATGTCCGGCGGCGTGCCCATCGCCGTGCTGGTGCCGCACAGCAGCGCGATTTCGCTTTCGTCGGCAGGCAGACCGAGTCTTCGCAGCGCGGTGACTGCCGCGGCGGGTCCGCAGGTGTATTCAGTGTTCTGAAGGCAGATCCCGTCAGGATCGATGCGCGTTATCAACGCCGCGAGTTGTTTGCGATCGAACGCCGGGGCAAGGAACGGCCAGGCCGCAACCTGAAAAACGATCAAAACCATCAGCACACCGATGGCCGCGCGATCACGCCGCAGCGGCAGGCGCGACAGCGGCGTCGTCAATACCATCGTGCCGATCAGCGCCGTCAAAGCGAACTCGGTCCGCCCTGCCATGAGCCACGAAAACGGTGGAATGAACTCCAAAGCACGAATCCGGTAGGCCAGCCCGATGAGGATGATCAGGACGAGAGGAACGAAATAGCCGAGTGTCCAGTAGGGCCTTTCCAACCGTGAAAACCAACGGCCTAACGCGACACCGACGACGCCCAGGAGCACCACACCGACGGTCTCGAGCCAGGGATTCGGTGGCATCCAGGGTTGCATGATTTCCTGCTTAAAAGCCTCTCGCCGTTAGCCTCCTGGTCTGGTGGCCAAGGGGCTGCGCCGCACCCACCCCGATCCAAACCAGGACGCCGACGTCTTGCCGGATGATTCGACAAGTTCGCGTGACGGAAATCACGCCACGCGCTTTTGTGTGTTCAAGAGCGGGTGAGTTGTGCTAAAAGCCCGTGCCAGAGAGAGCAGGTCGCTGAACGAGCTGCCTTTGGTTCAAAAGACAATCTATGAACTCAAGATTTTTTCTTCTGCTGCCGGTCGTTGTGCTGCTGGCCGGTTGTGTCAGCGCGCCGAAGACCGACGTTTACACTTACCGCAATGACATCGGCGGCCCCGGCATCGACCTCATTGTCGATAACGAACTCGACAGCGGGGACAAGCCGACCGAGCTCATCTGGCTGAACGCGTCGCGCATCCGCCAGGGACCCTGGGACGCAAAGTATTATCTCGAAGTCCGCTACGAAGCACTGGCGCAGACGGGCTATCTGGACATCGCGCCGGGCGAAACGCTGACGCTGACGGTGGACGGTCAGACGATGAAATTCGGCGGTATTGGCAGCCTGAACGAGCGCAAAGAAACGGGCGGCACTTTGGTCGAACATGCCATCTACCAGGTCACGGTGGACGATCTCCGAAAAATCGCCAAGGCGAAGGAAGTCAAAGTCGATATCGCCGGGAGCCAACGCACGATTCACCGCGAGTTCAAGCGGGAGAACATCGAAAAGTTCCGGACGTTCATCCTGACTCACATGGGGTTTTGAGTTGAGGATTCCGCGAATTTCGATCGCTCATTACGCTCTGAGCCGCAACCAACGACGTGCGTTGGCGCTGACTACTTGAGAGTGCGCGGACTGACGTCCGCGGCTACGCGGTTCATGGGCAGCTTCCACGATCTCACAATTGCGCATGGGAGCCATGAACCGGCCACGACGAACTTTTCCTGCGCGCAAGTGCCAAAGCCGCGTTGTGGTGGGCGAAGAAGACGGGGAACGGTTCCCCCTCTCCCCGAGGGGAGGGCCGGGGTGAGGGGGAAGTTGTCGTTCGCCGTTGAAACCCCGTCTGCTTCGTACCCCACTCTCCGTTCCCTGCCTGAGGGGCAGCGTCGCTTCGAGCCGCCCCTCGCTTCGAACCTCCGGCTTTGCCGAGGGTCGCTGGCTTCCTCACAACCTCCCCACACCCGGATATTTTTTCTGCAATATGGCTTTCAGTTTGGGATAACTGCTGGCCTTGAACGCGGGCCAGTTGAACGTTGCTTCGAGCCGTTTGCCGTCCGGCGCGCAGAGCCAGAGTTTCACCGGCAGTTTTCCTTCGCAGATATGCGGGTGTTCCTTCAGTGTGAAACATTCGTGCAGTTTAACCTGCAACTCCGGTGAATTCGGCTGCCCATCCTCGTCACGCGCGTTTTCCGCGTAGAGCAACTTGAGTTTCCGTCCATCCGGCCAGGCGACGGTTTGCGGCGCGAGTTCGTCGAGCCAATCGATCTGTTCTTTCGCCAGATGTCTCAGGAATTCGTCGCGCACATGCGTCGCCTGCGCTTCTTTCACCAGCGTCAGGCCTCGAAACGATCGGGCCAGGCATTCGGTAACAGCCGCGTCGTCGAACGGCGGGAAATCCAATTCCGGCAACGCTGCGCCAACGAGGTTCACGCGCGCGATGAATTGTTTCACGTCGTGGTTGATCAGCGGCAGCTCGAAATAGCCTTTGCGATGCGCCTCCGCCAGACAGCGGCCAGAGGCGGCCGGATCAACCTCGCGCTGGTGCTCGTGATGAACGACGAGGTCCTGGAACCGCACGAGCTTCACCGCGGCGACGCGTTTGTGGGTCCGGTCAAAGAGGTGCTCAACCGCGACGGCGAGCTGGTCGGGAAACGTCTCTTCAATCCACTCGCGTTTCACCGCGGTGGCGAGGCCGAGCAAAGTAAGGTTTTCGGAAGCGCGGGACTGGACTTCGCGAATCGTCGCCGCGACAAACAGCGACGCGTTCTGCACCACGCTCTCGCGCATCAATGCGCCGTGGCGGCCCTCGGTCAGATCGCATTCGAGCGTTCCCAGACTGCGCCGCACGCAGAGCTGGTCGATGAAACCGGCCATGATGCATTTCAGGAGGGCGTCATCGGTCGTTTTCGGATTTCGGGTTTCGGATTGCGGATTTTCGCCTGCGGCGCTGGACGCTCGTCTCTCGACCAACCCTTGTTTGTCCGCGATTTCCAAAATCTGCTGATACGTCTGCTCCACCTGGCTGGCGGTCTGGGCGTGAATACCGTAGCGCCGGCATTGTTCGACGCTGAAGTTGCAGTTCCTCGCGAATTGATACGCCCGCATGAGTGTAAAAAAATCGGACTCCTGACTCGCTTCAAACAATTCGCGCGCCTCGGCGATGTGTTTGTCGTCGCGGCCCAACCGCATGAGCAGATCGCGGCCGCTCACCAGCGCCGCGCACAAGGCCGCCGCCGGCACGCAGCCGCGTTTCGCCGCTTCGACGAGCATGCGCGAGTAACGCGGGTGCAGGGGCAGACGGAGCATCTGCCGCCCGATGGGGGTGAGGTCATTCCCGGTATTTGCGATTTGCGATTTGCGATTTGCGGGCGTGTGGGTTTCTCCGACGCGCGAATCGTCATTCGTATATCGTAAATCCGCCAACGCGCCTAACGTTTGCATCAGCTTCTCCGCGCGTTCGACTGCCTGCGGGTCCGGTCTGTCGAGCCAATCGAATTCCGCCGCCCGTTTGATTCCGAGGGAGTGCAGCAGCAACACGACTTCCGCCAGATCGCTGCGCTGGATTTCCGGCGTGTTCCGTTCCGGTCGGTTCAAATGTCCGCTTTGCGTCCACAGCCGATAACATGTCCCGGGCGCGGTCCGGCCGGCGCGCCCTTTGCGCTGCTCCGCTGAGGCGCGGCTGATTTCTTCGATGAACAACGTGCTGATGCCGCGCTCGGCGTCGTAACGCGCGACCCGCGCCACGCCGCTGTCCACGACGTGCCGAATCCCGTCGATGGTCACAGACGTCTCAGCCACGTTGGTCGCGACGACCACTTTGCGCAGCGCGTTCGGTTCAAAAGCCAAATCCTGGTCTTCGGATGGCAGGTCTCCGTGGAGTGGCAGCACCGCCACGCGCTCGTTCAATCGCGCGGCGCGAATGCAGCCGATGGTCGCATTGATCTCCGCCATGCCAGGCATGAACACGAGAATATCGCCCGGCTCGCCCGCGTTGACGATCCATTCCACGGCGTCAGCCGCTTGCTCCGTCACGGGGCGTTCGTCCTTGTGGTCGAGGAACCGGACTTCGACGGGGAAACTTTGGCCTTCGGAGACGAGCACCGGGCAGGCGCCGGGAGGGTTGGGTTCCGACCGGGCCCTGTCATTCTTTGCCGGGAGTGTGGTGGACGGCATGGAAGAGGTTCCTTCCAAATATTCCGCCACCGGCCCGGGGTCGAGGGTGGCGGACATCACGGCCATTTTCAAATCCGGGCGCCGGGTTCGTTGAAGTTGTTTCACCAGCGCCAGCGCCACGTCGCTCAACAAATTGCGTTCATGGAACTCGTCGAACAAAACAACACCGACATCGGAAAGCGTCCGGTCATCCTGCAGCCAGCGGAGCAGGATGCCTTCGGTCACGTAGCAAATGCGCGTGCCGAGGGAGGTTCGGTCATCAAAACGAATCTGGTAGCCGACTTCCTCGCCGGGCCTGCACCCGCGTTCCCACGCCACGCGCGCGGCAACCGTGCGGGCGGCGACGCGGCGGGGCTGCAACACGGCGATCTTTTTCTCCTTCGCCAGGCCGGCGTCGAGCAACATCTGCGGCACCTGTGTCGTCTTGCCGGAGCCGGTCGGCGCGACGAGCGCAAGCCGGTTGCCCGAACACAACGCTTCGACGACGTGCGGATGGATTTGCCAGATGGGAAGAGAGGAATTCATCGTCAAGCGCGTGAAAATCGGGCAACAGAAACCGCCAAAAGGTTGCTCAGAATCTCAGATGCCGCAACGCCAGCGCCGCAACGGTCAGCGCCAGCATCAGGCCGTTGGGCATGAATTTTTTGGTCTTCGTCAGGCGCAGGGCGAAGAAAACGAGCAGCACGGCCAGAATAATGTCCGTGGCGTGCGGTTGGGAAATGACGCCGATAGCACAGAGAATCAGCGCCGCCGCAAAGGAGACCGAGGCGATGAGCGACGCTTTGCTGCCGGCCTTGAGAAAGCCGACCAGGCCGCCGGCGACCAGCAACACGATGTAAGCCCAGAGAACAGTTGTTGGATTCATAGCTTTGATATTCGCCGCCGGGATTAAGCCACAAAGAGGCGCAAAATGCACAAAAGAAAAGTCAACCCCTGGGCAGGTTGCACCGTCCGCAGCGATCAATTGGCGGCCACCTCGAGGCTCAGAATTTCGCCTGGCTCACATTCAGCGATCACTTCAAACGGGCGACAGCAAACTTCGCAATCAGTGGTGAAACGTTGCGACGCGAGGCTGGTGTCGATGACCAGTTCAAAACGCTGGCCGCAAAACGGACACTGGATGGTCCCGGTAAGATCCATCAAAAAAACACACTCGCCGAAATCAGCGCCAAGGCAAACCTCTTTTCGGATTACTGGGGGCGATGGGCGCGACTCCGCCCCGTTGGTGATCTACATCGGTCTGCGAAGAAGCGTGTGCGCACCGATACAAAGAGGCTCTTGTCAGGCGTCGCACGAATATTTATCATAGTGGCCAGGGTTTACGCGGTTTCGGCCAAACGAGACGGGGGGTGCGCGCTGGCTGGCATGCGATTGGAACGGTCAAATTGGCTTGAATCGGGCAATCAAAACGGTATGTTACACGCCCGTTGGTCGCATGAAATCGATTCTCCAGACGTTGCTGGGCTTGGCGCTGGTGGGAATTCCCACTTCGCTCCGGGCGCAAATTGTCGCTAAACCGCCGCTGCCTTCCGCTGAATCGGTGCTCAGGCGGGTGGTGGAAAACTATGAAAAGGAGAATGACAACGACCGGCTGTTCGGCCAGCGTTACAGCTACACGCGCACGAAGGTGACCGAATACCGCAATTCCAAAGGAGAGCTCAAGAAGCGCGAGTTGAAAAAAAGCGCGAACAATCCGTCGGTGGTGTCCGTCACGAATAGACCGCAGCCGGTCATGTCGAAAC
>QHPA01000158.1 GCA_003218935.1 Verrucomicrobiota bacterium | reverse complement strand
GCCTTGGATTTCTTCGCAGCGCTCGTTGGTTGATAAGTCCGTCGCGGCGGACCGACGTAAAGGCTGCGCGGACGGATCAGCCGGTTGTGGTCGTGCTGCTCGATGACGTGGGCGCACCAGCCGGCGACCCGGGAACAGGCGAAGATGGGCGTGTTCAACTCCGGCGGGATGCCCAGCAGATGAAATACCGGGGCCGCATAGAGGTCCACATTGCAGCAGAGGTTTTTTTCCCGCTCCATCACGGCTTCCAGCTTTTCACAGATGCCCACCCAATGTTCCTGGCCGAACCGCTTACCGAGCTGGCGGGCGAACTCGCGCATAATCGGGACGCGCGAGTCGCCCTTTTTGTAAACGCGGTGGCCGAAACCCATGATTTTTTCTTTGCGCGCCAGCCGCTCCAACACCCAGGCCTCGGCGCGGTCAGGGGAGCCGATGTCCCGGAGCACCCTCATCGTTTCCTCGTTTGCGCCGCCGTGCAACGGGCCTTTGAGCGTGCCGAGGCCCGTGGTCAGCGCGGCATAGATGTCGGCCATGGTGGAAGCGGTCACCCGCGCGGAAAAGGTGGAGGCGTTGAATTCGTGGTCGGCATACAGCACGAGGATGGTATCGAAGATTTCCGTCCGCCACGTCTCCGGAGGAGTGCCGGTAAGCTGGTAGAGAAAATTTCCGGCGTGCGTGAGGTTGGGTTTGGCGGAAAGCAGGTCCTGGCCATGCGCCACGCGCCAACCGTCGGTGATGAGCGACGAGACTTTCGCCGTGAGACGCACCGCCTTGCGCAGGTTGGCCTCGTGGGAATGATCGTTCAATTCAGGATCGAATGCCGCCAGCATCGAGACACCGGTACGGAGGCGCGCCGCAGCGAGTTCACGGGCGAAATCAGCGAGCTGCTCCTGGCTGGGCAATTCACCGCGCAGTAGGAGCCAGACGACTTCCTCAAAGCTCCCCTGAGTCGCCAGCTCATGGATGTCGTAGCCCCGGTAAAGCAGACCGGCGTTGGGGTCCACCCAGCAAACGGCTGATTCGCCCGCGATCACACCTTCCAGTCCCGGGCTGTACGCTGGTTTGGTTTCGGCGCTCATCTGTTCGTCAAATAGGTTGAACCATCAACCGGCTTAACCCCCATGAACCGCCCCTCACCCCGTCCCTCTCCCCCTCCGAGGGGGAGAGGGTGCCCGAAGGGCGGGTGAGGGGGATGGTTCATCGTCCCAATGCGTGCGCAAAAGCGAAAGGAGGGCTGCCCATGAGCTCCGCGGAAACCAGTCGCGCAAATGGCGAATCGTCGCTCGCATGGGACGGATTTAATCATTCTACGGTCGAGCGTTTCAACTCTTCTTATTGCACCCAAAGCTGCTGACCCGGTTCATAACCGAGCAATTCATATAACTCCTGACGGGTTTGCATCCGGTTGAGCCAGGGGCGTTGTGTGCCCCGGCGCTTCACTTCCCGCAGGCAATCCTCCGCCGCTCGCATCGACACACGAAAAGCGGTGAGAGGAAAGAGGACGATCCGGTAGCCCATCGAGGCCAATTGACGAACACTCAGCAATGGCCCGCGCCCAAACTCCGTCAGATTCGCCACCAGCGGCGCGCGCACTTTTTTTGCGAACGCGCGGAATTCACCGGCCGTTTCAAGGGCCTCTGGAAAAATCGCGTCCGCGCCTGCGTCGAGGTAACTTCGGGCGCGGCGGACGGCTGAATCCCAATCCTCCACCGTCCTGGCGTCGGTACGCGCGACGATGAGGAAATCCTTGTCCCGTCGAGCACGCACCGCCGCGAAGATTTTCCGGGCCATTTCCTCGGATGACACGAGCGTCTTCCCGGCCAGATGGCCGCAACGTTTCGGAAAAGCTTGATCCTCCAAATGGAGACCGGCCAGCCCGGCGCGCTCAAACTCGCGCACGGCGCGCGCGACATTCTGGGGCCCGCCGAAACCTGTATCCGCGTCTCCGAGCGCCGGGATGCGGACCGCGTTCGCGATGTAACCCGCGAGTTGGGCAACCTCGGTGAGCGTCAAAAGCCCGATATCCGGCACGCCTGCGGTGGCATTGGCCAGTCCGGCGCCGCTGACATAAACCGCGGGGAAGCCGACCCGTTCCACCAGTCGTGCCGTCGCGGCGTTGAACGCACCGGGCATCACGACGCAGCCATCCCGGATTGCGCGACGCAGCATGGCGGTTTTAGAAAGTGGTTTCATTCCAGGAATGTTGCGGATTGAGCGGTCTTCATCACGACACCTCGATCAATGGCGGAAATTCACCGAGTTCGCGAGCCTGTTCCAGGCGCCACAACCAGCTCAGCGCAGCTTCGGCGCGTTCCCTTCCCAAGAGCGGGTCCGTCAAGGTGTGAAATTTTGCCTCGACCTCCGCGTCAGTCAGCGGGCTTTTCGCGTGCCCGTGCGGATAATCCACGCGCTGGCTTTGCGTTCGACCTCCTTGAAGTTGCGCGGTGACGACGTTGGCAACGGCTTCGGGGTAACGCGCGCTCAGGTCCGCCCGGCGTTGCACTTTCACGCGCTGGACCAATTCGATCAGCCTCGGATCCGCGAGCCGTTCCAGTGAAAACTGTTTGGCCGCCACCGTGCCGTCTGTCAACGCGACCGCGACAAGATAAGGCAGGCTGTGATCAGCGGTCTCGCGTGTGGCGGGCCGCCACTTCTCCGGCTCGCTCCCGATGATGTCCACAGCCGCGTCGTGGCTTTCGATCAGGATCGACTCGATCTCGGAAAGGTCACCGATCTGATCCCGCAATTTCAGGGCCGCTTCGATCGCGCTCTGACCGTGATATTCCGCGGGCCAGAACTTGATGCTGGTTTTCGAAATCATGAAATCCTCCCGGCTCAGGCTGGAGGCAACAGCCGGCAGTTTGAAGTCATTCAGTGGGCCGCTGACGAGTTTCTCAAATCCCTTTTCTCCTTCGAAAATCGGCGCCGGCCCGGTCATTCCCTCGCGCGCCAGCAACGCCGCGTAAACGCCGTGTCGAGCCGCGTTCGCGAATGCGCACCCCTTCCAGTGGGAGAGTTCGCCGACACGCGACTGGCGCAGCGCCACGCCCGCCACGCCGGCGATGCCGAGGGCGTGACGCATCCGCTGGGCGTCGAGCCCGAAAAGCGTGGCCGCCGCGAGGGCGCTCGAGAATGCGCCGTAGGTGACATGGTCGGCTTCAGCGGCCGCGAGCGCGGCGGGGATGTTGTCGCTGGGGTGCGCCGGTTCCTTCGAGAGGTAGGTGTCGTTGTAATCGAGGTAGCGGACGAGGCAGCCGTTGGCGAACGCCGCCCAATCAGGGGGCGCGGCGTGGCGCGTGCCGAGCAGCGTCGCGCCGTTCGTTGCGCTGAACCTCGCAGCCACGCGGCGCGCGATGGCGCACGGCTCGGTGTGCCAGGCGCCCAGAACGCAGCCGACGGAGTCGATCACGCGCCGCTTCACCTCGTGCACGGCGGCGGCAGGCAGGTGTTCAAAGCGCAGTGCCGCCGCAAAGTCAGCCAGTCGCTCAGCCAGAGTAGCAGTCATGCGAACGTTCGATTGCTCGGTTCAGCTTTGCCGTGGTGGCGCGATATTCGGTTTCGCTGAAAGAATTTCAACGCCCGACACCGATTGTAAAGCACGCAGAGCAGCGCGCGGGATCGCGCCTATACCATCGGCCGATGCCGGCCCACGCACTCGTGCAAGCGTGCCGTGATCTGTCCGAGCGAGCAACACTCGACGGTGTGGATCAGTTCCTTGAACACGTTGCCGCCGCTTTCAACGACCGCGGCAAGACGGTCGAGCGCGCGCTCGGTTCTGGCGCGGTTCCGGCGTTTGAATTTCTCCAGGCGGTCCACTTGAAGCTGTTTCTTCTGGCGCGGCGTGCGGACCACTTTGACCGCCGGCGCCGCGTTGGTTTCATCACAATATCGGTTCAAGCCAATGATGGGCCTGGTGCCGTCATTGATCTGTTGTTCGTACCGATGCGCGGCGGCCTGGATCTGGCTGCGTTGATAGCGCTGGTCGATGGCCGGTAACACGCCTCCCAACCGGTCGATTTCGCGGAACTCGGCCAGAATACCTTCCTCGACGGCTCGCTCAACGATCTTCACTCCGGGCGAGCCGGTCAGGGTGTTCATCATGAATTTGAACAGACCTGATTCCTCCAGGAGAATGGCCTGGGAGTTGGCGGCGAGACGGACGTACTCTTCACTGGGCGTGGTAAACGGCTCATCGGCGCTGTTGCTGTGACAGGAGTTGGTTGCGTTGAGGCAGGCGAGGACCAGTTCGATGGCCGTGCGGGTCAAATTGTTCTTGGACTCCTGAGCGATCAGCGAGCGGCCGCTGGTTTGCGTGTGGAGTTTGAATAGTTGCGCCGGCGGGTCGGCGCCGAAAACGTCCCGCATACCGATGGCCCAGAGCTTGCGACAAACCCGCGCCAGCGCCACGTATTCAATGTCCAGACCACAATCGAGAAAGAACGACAGGCGCGGCCCGAATCGCTTGACCTCCAGGCCGCGGTCACGGAAGAGCTCAACGTAGGTGAATCCATTGGAAAGAGTGTAAGCCGCCTGCTGAACCGGGGTCGCGCCCGCCTCGGCGATGTGGTAACCGCTGATCGAGATGGGATACCACCGCGGCAGGTGCGTGGTCGTGTGTTCAACCATGTCGGCGAGAAAGCGCAGCGACGCCTCGATCGGAAAGATGATTTCATTTTGCGCCTGCACCTCCTTGAGAATGTCAGCCTGGATCGTGCCGCGAAGCGTCGAGACGACCTCCGGACCAAACCGCCGCTTGGCCGCGGCAACATACATGGCGAGGATGATCGGAGCGGGTCCGTTGATGGTCATGGAGACGGAAAAATGTTCCCCGCCAAGCGGAAAGCCGGCATAAAGCCGTTCCATGTCTTCGATCGTATCCAGCGCCACGCCGCCTTCGCCGATTTTCCCGAAGACGCCGTCGGCGTCGCTGTCGAGGCCGTAGAGTGTCGGCCCGTCGAAAGCGGTGCTGAGCCGGATGTTTTTCTGATGGCGCGTGAGGTAGTGGAAGCGGTGGTTGGTGTCTTCGGCCAGGGCCAGCCCGGCGAAAAGGCGCGTGGGTTCCTCAGTGTTTTTTGCGTCGGGATTTACCAGGTACATTTCGCGATAGGCGGCATTGACGAACGGAAATTCCCCGGGCAATCCTTCTCCATAGAGGTAGCGGGCGACTTCGCCCGGTTCATCGGTCAGCGGCAGGGCCAGGCGCGGAAGTTTCAGGGCGGTGGGGATGGTTACCGTCCCCAGGCCACCACGAGCGGCTTGCCAACGTGCCATCAATCGCTCACCGAACTGTGAGTCGCTGCGTGCCTGCGACACCTGTTGTTCGACGAAGCGATTGAAGGCTTCGACAGCATTTGTCACCTGGGCCAGGACGCTCACGAAATCGCCAACCGAAACAATTCATCCACGCCGGGATCGCGATGGCGTCGGGCCACTGTCTGGATCAGTTTTTGTCCCCGACCGTTGAGCGCCAATCGTTGTTCGATCTCCGCTGCCGCGGTCTTTGCCCCGGACAGGTCCGACTTGTTGAGCACGACAATATTTGCCACGTCCAGCATCACAATTTTCTGAAGCTGCAGGCGACTCCCATAGTCGGGGCTCATGACCAGGATGACGCGATCCACCGGCTCACCGCCAAACGGGGCCGCTTCCTGGCCAATGCCCACGGTTTCAACAAACACGCGATCGAAACCGCCGCGTTTGAGCAGTCGCAGACAGCGCCCCGACGCCGGGGACAAACCCCCGGCCTGACCCCGCGTGGCGAGACTGCGCATGAAGACGCGATCGTCCTGGGAATAAACCATCGATGCGCGGTCTCCCAGCAGCGCGCCCTGGCCGATAAGACTGGGATCGTGCGAGAGAATGGCCAGGCGCGTCCGTGGACTGGCTTTCAGAAAACGCAGCACCAACTCATCGATCAAAGTCGTTTTACCCGCCCCGCCTGGGCCGGTAATGCCAATGGTGATCGGCGCGCTTCCTTTCGCCGGCGCGCCGCGAAAGCAAGCCCCCTCATCGCGATCACCTGTTTCGGCAGCCGTCAGCATTCTGGCGATTCGTCGGTCCGGATCGGAAATGGTTTCACCTCGCGCGCGCCAGCCTGAGCGACCATGAGTATTGTAGGCGATCTTTGCGAATTTGACGATCTCCGACAGCGGTGTGCCGGCGAAGAAAATGCGGTCCACTCCCTTCTTCTGCATGATCGCGGCATCGGCTTTCGTAATGGTCCCGCCGCCACCGCCAAACACGCCAATGTCGTCCGCGCCCTGTCTTTTCAGCAGATCAACCACTTCCGTGAAAAACTCGACGTGACCACCGTTGTAACTCGAAAGGCCGATCGCGCGCACGTCCTCCTGGGTCGCTGCGCGCACAATGTCACGCGCCGAACGATGGTACCCGAGATAGACGACCTCGATGCCGCAATGGATGAACTCCGAGGAGTTGAGTCCTGCGCGACACTCGGGTGGGAGTCGCGGCGCGTTTGGATGGAGTACCGGCAACCCCCGGCGCAGTGTCTCGGAGCTGAACTGATTTCGATTTCATCCAGACCTCAAAGTTTGCGGTAAATCCGGGAAATAACACACATGATCACAATGTAAATAATGGCCTCAGAGATGATCCTGGATGGCGGTTCGGTACGCTTGAAGGAAGCCATCATCAGACGGCAGGCGGGCCACAGCATGGCGACCGTCGCTACTCCCAGAACGATTTTCCCTACTACTCTCATGGTGCTCTTGAGGAGTTCCGCTGCATGCTTCCTGCTTTGTCAGAATGAGATCACAGAGTGCGAAACGCAACATTGAATATCGCGCCGCCGCGGCGAGCGGTCAGTATAAGCTTGCCTGGAAGGAAGTGGTTTCGCGCAGTTGAGACCGGGTTGGTCGTCGGCATCCTTGATGCTTCAGGCATCGCTGTGAAGACGAAAAATCCGTTGGTTCAAGGCTGGCGAATCAAGAACAGGTTCGACTGCGGTTTTGCCATCCTGAGCTTCGTCGTCTTTGTTCTGCTGGAGGCCGGGCTCGTCTATTCCTATTTCATCCTGGTCCGCGTTTTGTAGGGGCACCGGAGCTTTTCCTGTTTCGCCGGGTGCGCGGTTTGTTGAACGCGCGTTGGCCCTTGTCTTCCAAGGCGCGTTGCCGACCCGTTGGCATCGAATTTGCAAGACACCGAACGCATCTGGTCCGATTAACTAAAGGAGGCTACGTGAAAGTTTGGTTGGGTTGCAGTGCGGTGCCATAGCCGCACTGCTTCTTTTTGACGCTGCAAATGGCTTCGCCGTGCTTTGCCAATGGCCTTCGAAGAGATAAAAACATAGTTTGCAAGGGCGCGGCGGTGCGGCTTATCCCCTGAGCCGCGCCGCGTCAGTGCGGGCAGGGCAGAACACGGTGTTTGTTCGATGAAGGAAATACGCAGGCAGAATTTTGTTGTGGTGGAAGGTTCGGTCGTTGTTGGGTCATTCGTGACTCTCAGGGATGCGCTGGCGTTCAGGGCAAAAAGCGGGACAATCTTCGCTCGGATCATGGCGGACCATGGTGAGTTCGACGAAGCCCGTCTCCACGCAGCAGAGCCGAGCTCCGCGTCGGTGGAGCTGTCCGTGAAACAACCCTGACAGGTGGTGGTCCCTGCTGACAAACATCGGCGACTTCCGTTGTTCCTGCCTCGTTGCGATGCTACCTGTATTTCAAATGGTTTTACTGGACTAGCACACTTTTTCCCGCACTCTGTGCGCATGGCGAATACGTTTGGCCGCCTTTTCCGCGTGACGACCTGGGGCGAGTCCCACGGCGGCGGCGTGGGCGTCGTCGTGGATGGTTGTCCGCCCCGGCTGGACCTGACCGAAGCAGACATTCAGCCGGATTTGGATCGTCGTCGGCCTGCACAGTCGAAGATCGTTTCATCGCGCAAAGAGAGGGACCACGTTCAAATTCTCTCCGGTACATTTGAAGGCAAAACGCTCGGCACGCCGATTTCCATGTGGGTCAGGAACGAGGACGCGCGGCCCGAAGCCTACTCGGAGATGGCAACCAAGTTTCGACCATCGCACGCTGACTATACTTATCAGGCGAAATTCGGCATCCGCAACTGGCAAGGCGGGGGACGCACCAGTGCCCGCGAAACTATCGGACGGGTGGCCGCCGGCGCGATTGCCAAAAAAATCCTGCGCGAACGCAACGGCGTGGAAGTGCTGGCTTACGTGCAGCAGGTCCAGCGCATTGTGGCCAGCGTGGATTCGGAAGCAGTCAAGCTGAAGGACGTTGAAGCGAACATAGTCCGTTGTCCTGATCCTGTTGCGGCAGACAAAATGATCCGTCTGATCGAACGGGCGCGTAAAGCGGGCGACACCGTCGGGGGTATTGTCGTCGGCGTGGCGCGCGGCGCGCCGGCGGGGTGGGGAGAACCGGTGTTTGATCGTTTGGAGGCGGATTTGGCGAAAGCGATGTTGAGTCTGCCCGCCTCCAAAGGTTTCGACATCGGTTCGGGCTTCGACGGCATCCTGTTGACCGGCACGCAGCACAACGATCCATTTCGCTCGAAGGGTGGGAAGGTTTACACTCCCACGAACCGTTCCGGCGGCATCCAGGGTGGCATCTCGAACGGGCAGACCATTTACTTCCGTGTCGCATTCAAGCCGGTCGCCACCGTCATGATCGAGCAGGAAACCGTGGATGTGAATTTTAAGAACACGATCCTGAAAGCGCGCGGACGGCACGACCCCTGCGTGTTGCCCCGCGCGGTGCCGATGGTCGAAGCCATGACCGCGCTGGTGCTGGTGGATCATGCGTTGCGGCACAGAGCACAGTGCGAATAGGGCGCGCTCCGATCAACTTGCCACTGCGTTTACGGCCATGAAGTCATATTAAAATGAGTGCCACGGATTCCAACGCGACCATGGCGGTGTTCCTCGATCTGGAGAACATCGCCCTCGGGGCACGCGATGCCCATTACCCCAGGTTTAACATTCAGAAAGTGCTTGAACGGCTCCTGCTCAAGGGGCAGATCGTCGTGAAGAAGGCCTACTGCGACTTCGAGCGCTACAAAGAATTCAAGCGCGACCTGCACGAGGCCGCCTTCGAACTCATCGAGATCCCTCACGTCCGGCAGTCCGGCAAGAACTCCGCGGATATTCGCATGGTCGTGGACGCCCTCGACCTTTGCTACACGAAGAGCCACGTGGATACCTTTGTCGTCATCAGCGGCGATTCCGATTTTTCGCCGCTCGTCAGCAAGCTCCGCGAGAACGCGAAGACGGTCGTCGGCGTGGGCGTCAAGAATTCCACTTCCGACCTGTTCATCAGGAATTGCGACGAATTCCTGTATTACGACGATCTGGTGCGCCTTGAGCGGTCAAAAGCGCGGCAGCGCGGCAAACCGTCCGCGCCCGCCGCCACGGCCGAAGAAAGCGAGAACAAAGGCCCTTCCCTGGACAAGGCGCTCGACCTCATCGCCGAGACGCTGGAGGCCATCTCCGAGGAACGGGACCAGGACGAGAGCATCTGGGGTTCAATGATCAAGCAGGCCATCAAGCGCCGCAATCCGGGCTTCCACGAGCGCGCGTATGGGTTCCGCTCATTCAACGACCTGTTGCTGGAAGCGCAGAAGCGCGGCCTGCTGACATTGGAGCCTGACGAGAAGTCCGGCGGCTACCTCGTCCGCCCCGCGGGCTGATCATCACTTCCTCTCGCGGGTTGTCCCCGCGGCAGCTATTGGCCCAGCCACCACCGAACGATCCGTTCGCCGCCGAAAATCCAGATGGTTGCGGCCAGCGCAATGTAAGGGCCGTAAGGCACACGGCTGGACCATTCGCTCTTGCGCAGAGCGATCAAAGTGATTCCTACCATGGCGCCCATGACGGCGCTGAGCATCAGTGAGAAAATCACCGCCTGCCAGCCGAGGAACCCGCCGATGGCGGCCATGAATTTCACGTCGCCCAGCCCCATCGCCTCGCGCGGCACCACGATTTCGTCGGTCACAACTTCGAGGTGCTGCACTTCCTCCGGTTTGAAAGTCTCATCGCCAACCCGCAGTCTGGTCGGGGACAGCCGCAACGGGGCCCGGGCGTAGCAACGGTCAACCATCTCCACGGTTTTGGCCTCCAGCACGATGGTGTCGGATTTGCGATAGAATATGTCTTCGTAGGGGATTTCCTTGTCCGGAAGTTTCACCGTCGTCTCGGTAAAAAAAACTTTCGTGTCCGGGGGCAGCTCAAATCTCTGCCGGCCCCAAACCAGCTTGCCCAATCGCAAAATACCATAAACCAGACCAGCGCCGATGATGACGCCCGCGAAGCAACGCTCCAGTGAAAGCGCAGGCGTTCGAGCTCCGTGCAGTGTCGGGATAAAAAGCGAGCTGATAAAACCGGCGGCAATCCCGCCCAGCGTGATGGCGTCGGGAATGATGAAATGCTCGATGTCAATGAAGGTGGCCACGATGAATCCGGCCAGTACCACGCAATAAACCAGCGCCAGCGCCGGCGATTTCCGCCCCAACGCCAGCCAACAGCTTAAAAACAAAACGGCGGTCAGCAGTTCAATCAAAAAGTAACGAACCGAAATCGGCGCGCCGCAGTTTTTGCATTTGCCGCCGAGCATCAACCAGCTGACCAACGGAATATTCAGATGCCACGGGATGGAATAGTTGCAGCGCGGACAGTGCGACGGCGGGGTGACGACGCTCTCGCCACGCGGCATCCGGTGAATGCAGACGTTGAGAAAACTGCCCACGATACTGCCGAAAGTGAACAGCGCGGCCGACCAGAAGTGGAAAGGGATGAGTTGCCAGGGCGAGGGATCAGCCATAAACACTTTTTTCCAGCGCGCGGCGCATCACGGCGACCGGGGCTGTTTTTTCTGACCAAATCTCCAACGCCTTCGCGCCTTGATGGAGCAACATGCCAAGGCCGTTGGCGGTCCGGCAGCCGGCGGTTTTGGCAGCCTCGAGCAGCGCCGTTTCCGTTGGCCGATAAATCATATCGTAAACCGCGCGCGCCAGTCGGAGCGTAAATTGTTTCGGATCGAACGGGAGCGGGTCTTCCGGTTTCAGGCCGAGCGAAGTTGCGTTGATCACCAAATCCACGGTGCTCGTCGGGTAGCCCACCATCACCTCCTGCCGGGGAAAACGCCGGCGGATTTCGGCAGCGACCTCTTCCGCTTTGCCCGCGGTGCGGTTGACCAGGAAAAGCGTTCCGACGCCTTCGGAGGCGAGCTTCAACGCCGTTACGTGTCCCGCGCCGCCGGCACCCAGCAACAAAGCACCGGCGCCTCGCAACAGTTGCAGATCAAGGTCTTCACGCAGAGCGCGCACGAGCGCGTCGGCGTCGGTGTTGAAACCTCTGGCGCGGATTGGGTCCGGAACATCATCGGGGAAACGGGCCAGCGGCAGCCATTGGCCCTGAGCATCGCGCGCCTCGAAACGGATCGTGTTCACTGCGCCCCACATTTTCGCCGATTCGTCCAGTTCATCCACCATTTCGAGCGCGAGCCGCTTGTGCGGCAAGGTGAGATTGAGCCCGATGAATTTCATCGCTTTCGCGCCGTTGATCGCCGCGCGCAGGTGGTCCGGATGCACGTCGAACGCCAGATAGCGCCAGTTCAATCCCAGCGCGGCGAGGCCGGCGTTCTGCAGGTCGGGCGACGCGGAATGTTTGATGGGATGGCCAAGCACCGCGCAATAGCGCGTCGAGGCGTTGATCTCGGTTGGGCCGGCTTCGTCCGACACGCGCGGAGGATAGAAAGAGAGCGGGCAACTTTAAAGGACAAACTTCTGGAGTCATCTTTGGTGTTGAAGAATCGATGGTTGAAGGCTTGATGAAATTCAGTAACGCAAGAATACTGTGGCTCCCTCGTTCAACGGGGGTTAATCTTAATCACGCCTATGAAACTGCCATGCAGACGGCTTCATATTGAAAAGCCGGTCGCGCATCTCGCCCGACTCACGAGGGGTCCGGTGGAATCGGCCTTTACACTCGTCGAATTGCTGGTGGTCATCGCCATCATCGCCATTCTGGCGGGTTTGCTCCTGCCGGCGCTGGCGTCTGCGAAGGAGAAAGGGCGACGGATCAAGTGCCTCAGCAATCTCAGGCAGATCGCCCTCGGCATGACG
>QHPA01000157.1 GCA_003218935.1 Verrucomicrobiota bacterium | reverse complement strand
AACACAGCATCGATCCACTTGCGCGCTTCCTTGATGATTCTCTCGTCGTTCAGGACGTAGC
Source organism: Verrucomicrobiota bacterium (assembly GCA_003218935.1). Classification (GTDB taxonomy): domain Bacteria; phylum Verrucomicrobiota; class Verrucomicrobiia; order Limisphaerales; family AV2; genus AV2. Next base: position 4,479 of record QHPA01000157.1, on the reverse strand, counting down.
CGAGGTCCCCGTAGCCTTTGAGCCAGTACGGCAACTCCTCCCAGCCGAACTTCCCCTGCCCGTCCGACGACGCCCAGGCGCTGTCCTCGAACTTGCACCATTTGGAAATCTCTTCCAGATGGCCGGTCATGCCATCGGCTTCGAGTTCAAGCTGATGGCGCAGCCAACCCTTGGGCTTGATGCTGCCGATGGGCAGTTTGATGAACGCGCTGGGCGCGAGCGGTTGGCGGTTGGCGACGTAAAACGATTCGCTTTTCGTGTTGGCCTCGGCGGCGCTGGCGAGCAGCGGCACAAAGACAATCGCTACCAGTACAACATATTTTAATTTGAGGAACGAAGTTGTCCGTAGTGGTCGCGTCCTTACCTGCGCAATTGCGGCTTTCTGGCTTAGAGATGCATCTGAATGACAGAGGACATTCTGTTTCCCCCGGCCCTCTCCCCACTGGAGAGGGAGAACCGCCTTCCGACTCTTGGAATAACCCTGCGCGGCGTTTGCCGTTCTGACGTGAAACCAACACGAAACTGCAGCTGCTGTTCCCTCTCCTCGGGGGAGAGGGTCAGGGTGAGGGGGAGGCGATCGCTCGATCGCCGTCCCGTCGAGCGTATCTGACTTAATCCTGATCAACCCGACGAACAAACTGTCTTTCATGGCCGGCTCAAATTATCAATCCCGCGGATTCGCTGACACTCAAAAAGTCTGGACTTACTTCGTCGCCGGCTCGACATCCACCAGGCCAACGTCAATGTATTGCCCGCCGACAGTTTGATGGCAATGCACCGCGACGATATTGCGGCCGGGCCTGAGGGCAGCCTGGGTGTGTTTGTCGATTGGATGGCTCTCATACTCGGTCGAATAGCCGTGAACTTCGAGTACGATTCCGCCATTCAGATACACTTCAGCGTCTTCGTCATGGTGCATTGAGAATTGAGGATCGCTCAATTCGAAATCCGCACGCAACTCAAACGTTCGACGCAGCCAGATGTCGGAAGTATTCCATTCGGTCCGGACAATTGCGCCTGGCGTGCCGCGCGTACCGAAACCGCCCGGCCCTTGTCGCCAGGACGAATCATCGAAGTCGGGCGCAAACCAACCACCCGCAGGTTTCTCAATCGTGTAACGCCAATCGACTCCTTGCTCCTGCGACGTGGGAGCAATCTGTTTAACGACCGGCGGCGGTGGCGGAGAGGTGTAGAGTTTGCGATTCGCCGCCGTAATGCGGTCAGCATCCATCTTGATGAGGGCGCGGTCGTAGGTCATCAGGCCGTTGACCTCGCCCTCGACGTCGGTTGTTTGCGTGTAAACCGCCGCGGACAGTCCGGACAAGCCGATGAGCGGGTGGAGTTTCCTGGTCAATCCAACATAAGCGTCGGTCAACTCCTCGCGCGTTTTAAAACTGCGATAGCCCCAGTTCTTCTCCTCCTGCCAGGTGTGGCCGCTGATCGGCAGCCCGAGCCCGCCGAATTCGCCAAGCACCATTGCGCGGTCCGTCACCGGCGCGGGCGCGCCCGGACCGGGATATTGGTGGTGATCGATAATGTCGCCCGCTGGAAAATGATTGCCGCCGCTCGCGCCATCCACGAGCCGCGTCGGGTCGAACTGCTTGACGAGATTCAATATCCGCACCGTATCGAACTGTCCCCAGCCTTCGTTGAACGGGACCCAGGTGGCGATGCACGGGTGATTGTAGCGACCATCAATGAGCGCGCGCAATTCGCGCTCATAAATCGTCGCCGACTCCGGTGTGCGCGTCATTTCCTGGCCGTCCACGCCGCTGGGGCCGTGCCACTCCGCGCTCCGGTCGCCGCTCGGCATGTCCTGCCAGACGAGCAGGCCGAGCTTGTCAGCCCAGTAATACCAGCGGTCCGGCTCCACCTTCACGTGTTTGCGCGCCATGTTGAAGCCGAGTTTTTTCAACACTTCGATGTCGTAGCGCAAAGCCTCGTCGGTCGGCGCGGTGTAAAGGCCGTCCGGCCAGAAGCCCTGATCAAGCGGGCCGAGCATGAAGTAGGGTTTGTTGTTCAGTTGGATGCGGAGGCGGCCCTGGCCGTCGCGCACCATCGAGATTTTGCGCAGGGCGAAGTAGCTGGTGACTTCATCAACGACTCTTCCACTTCGAAGCACGGTTATGCGCGCGTCATACAATGCAGGACTCTCCGGGCTCCAAATCTTCGGCTCCGGGATGTGGATGGAGGTCTTCTGCCTCCAGTTCACGATTGATAAGTTTGCGTTCTCGAGAGAAGGGGTGTTCGTGCTAAGCACCAACTTCTTCCCGTCAAACACTTGAATGCGCAGCGAAGTCCTTTCCCCGCCGGGGGAAACCACGCACTCTGGTTCCAAATCGACGGAGGAGATATCGAGAGCTGGCGTTATCTTCACCAGGCGAACGTATGAGGTCGCCACCGGCTCCAACCACACCGTCTGCCATATCCCGCTGGTCGGCGTGTACCAGATGCCGCCGGGCTTGCGCACTTGTTTGCCACGCGGCTGCGGACCGGCATCGGTCGGATCCCACACGCTCACCATGATTTCATTTTCGTCCTTTGCCTTCAGCGCTTCAGTGATGTCGAACGTGAACGCGTTGTAGCCGCCCTGATGCTTGCCGGTCTCCTTGCCGTTCACCCAGACCGTGGTCTCCCAATCCGCCGCGCCGAAATGCAGCAGCACGCGTTTCCCGCGCCAGCCGCGCGGAATCGTGAACCTCCGCCGATACCAAAGCCGGTTTTGTTTGCCGACCTGTTTCATCACGCCGGACAACGCCGACTCGACTGGAAACGGCACAAGGATTTGCCCATCCCAATGTTCCGGCTTCTGACTTCCGACTTCCGGCTTCTGTTCTGTAATGGCGTAATCCCAGAGTCCGTTCAGGTTGAGCCAATCCTTGCGCACCAGTTGCGGGCGCGGGTATTCGGGGTGCGCGTTCTTCGGCGACACGTCCTTGGCCCAGCGCGTCATCAACCGTCCTTGAGCCGGTTTCCAATCTTCGGCCGCGCCGGAAGCAGCCGTCGCAGAAAAAAGGAGAGCGCTTGCGAGGACGAGCGATTTCATTGCCTTTCGCTTATCACAACTTGGCAGAAAGGAAATCATCTTTTCACTTTCGCCTGTCCACGCGTTTCGTCTATTGTGCGAATTTGTTCCTCTTCCCGACGACTTTCCAGGAATCTGGCGGGGCAAGACTCCGTCGAGGCCAAATTTCTGCCTTTTGGAGATCAGGGCTCGACGGAGTCTCGCCCCACCGTTCAGGGTTGCAGCGGATGCAGAAAAAACGAAAAGAGATTCTCCAGAATAGACTCGCCCAGCACGGGGGGAACTCAAACGCTTGACAGCCGCCCAAGTCAGGCTGTTCCGCGTTTCATCATACCACGAACTTTGGTTCATAAACCGGACCGAGGCCATGCTTGCGGAGCAGTTCCATGAATTTCGCGAGGCCGCGTTTTTCGTCGGCGCCAAGGTGGTAGTGAATGTGCCAGCCGAGGTAATCCTTTCGGAAATCGTAGTCGTATTCGGCACGGCTGCTGATGATGGAATCGAGCGTGTCCAGGCCGAAGTTTTTGGCTTCGCGCAGTTGGCGGCGCAGTCGGCAGTTGTCCACGCCACGGCGCAAGGCCCAGACGGCATAAACGAACGGCAGCTTTGTCAATTCAAACCAAGCCGCGCCCAGGTCCCAGATTTCGTGCTGGCGCGGGGAACGTAGAAAATCAATCGCCGGATCGCCGATCAGCAACGCGTAGTCAGGCAGCTTCGCAAAATCGTAGTCCGCCAGCGGTTTGAACTCCGGCCGCAGACCGCGCTCAGCCAGCAAAACGCGCAGCAGATTCACGCTGGTCAACGACGCCGTGTCACAGAAAATTTCCTTTGCTTCCTCGATTGGCCGGCGATGCACCAGCAGCACGCTCTTCACTTCGCCGAGCGACGCCACCGCGATGCCGTCCAGAATATCGTAACGGTTGTTAAACAGGACTTCCGTCACGCTGACGAGCGCGGCGTCGAGTTCGTCCCGCTGCAGCATCTCCGCCAGCTTCGACGGCGTCACAAAGATGATCTGCCCCTCCAGACCGCGAGTGAGCGGCACGGCGTTGAGATACGGCACCGAGCCGACGCGGAACGGCGCGAGCGATTCGCCGAGATTGTCCTCCTGCTGCAACTGCACCGCGCGCTGTTCGCGCTCGAAGCGGTGCGCCAGTTCCGCCGCCGATTCCGGCGGAGCCAGGCGGAGTTTGGGAGTGTCGTCTGACATGCGCGCACACTCTAACGCAAAGACGCGAGGCCGCAAAGCCGCAAAGAAAGGTGGTTCGGGCGCCGTGCGACCTTCAGGTCCATTCAACGGGCGCAGAATTGAGGCGTGAGAAAATCCGGACGCGCAGGTTGGTTTGGACGATGAAGCGGCGTGAACGCCGCGCGCCGGAGCGCGGGTCTGCGACCCGCAGCAACTTTGTCTGATAGAAACGCGGAAAACAAACGGCGGTGTCTTGAGTAGCGGG
>QHPA01000156.1 GCA_003218935.1 Verrucomicrobiota bacterium | reverse complement strand
CCGCGCGTTCGCCGGCGTTCGTCATCCGACGAATCGCGGCCATGACGAGGCCAATGAGCACGAGCACCGCGGAAATGTTCAACGCGTTGAAGAGCACAAGCGCCTTCACGCTGCGAACGCTGAACGAGTCCACATTGAAGCCGAACAGATTCACGCGATACATCCCGGCGTCGTTGTCGAACGACTCGAAATGCACCCAGCCGAACACGAGCGGAAACGTGATGGCAAAGGCGAGCGTGCCGCCGCCGGACAGGCAGAGGTGCATGATCCAGCGATAGAGACTGCGGCGACGGATGAAGCTTTGCGCGATGAAGCCCGAGGCCAGTGAGTGGCCGATCGTGAGCGCGGGTGAGGCAGCCGTTGAAGCGTTGAAACGTTGAAACGTTGAAACGTTGAAACGTGAAATGGCCGTCGTGTCCGGCTTAGAACGTGCAACCTGACGCTTGAAACCGCGGCGAACGAGCAGTTGCAGGCCGCGCTGGAAATACATGCGAGAGGGCGGCCGCTGCGTCCAGACGGCAAAGCGGTAACCGACGGCTAACGCGGCGAGAACCGACCCGATCGCATACCAGACCAGCGCCGGGTCGAAGTGTTTCAGTCCGCGCGAGCCAAGCCAAATACCCCCCATCACAGCCAGCGCTGCGGCCAATCCTGCTGCCAGTGCTTTGCGGTCACAGTCATTCATCACACAATACCGCCGGAGCATTTAGCAGCCAGGAGACCGACGCATAGCATCGACGGTTTCTTTGTTTTAATCGGTTGGATGAATGCCGTTCATAACCGCCGCGATTCACTTGAATCTCCTTGCAGACGCGTCAGCAAAACGAGCTTCAATGAAGTTTGCAGGAGCGAATTCCAATCAGATTCAGCCAAAAGCAGGCGGCCAACGATGTGGTGTTTTGAACAGGTTGGCGAAAACGCGCGGGGAAGTTCGATGCGCGTTGACTTCGTCCAAGCGTCCGGCGTCGGCTTCTGCCTCTGCCTCGCGCAGAAAGCCGGGCTAAGGGGCAAGACGCCGATCGGAGCCTGCGCGTCCGCATCAGGCTTGGCGAACGTTGTTCGCCCGAAGGTCAACTGGCTTTGATCCATTCATCATGTCAACCCGCCGAAGTTGGCGGAGATTTTGCCTGGCTCGAGCGAGCGACAAAATTTTCAAAGACTCAAGGCGATTGCTTAATGATGTTTACAGCGTCTAGTTGCGCTGACTCGACTTTTTGTCGGGTACCGTCCGGCCACACCACAATGACTTCATCGACACCTTCCGCTTTGCCGAGGCCGAAGGTGACGGGCAGTTCCGATTGCGAAAGATAGCCGCGCGTGGGCATCGCCTGGCGCCACTGCGTCTGGCCGTTGGCGCGAAGTCTGACCCACGCTCCGATGGCGTCGCGGTTGCACCTGGTCCCAACAAGTTTGAAGCGCAGCCAATGATGGTGCAACTCCTGGTCGTTTCGGAGCAGCAGTGGCGGGCCGTTGATTTGCGTGAGCACAACGTCGAGGTCACCGTCGCCGTCGATGTCGGCGAAAGCGGAGCCGCGGCCGACCACAGGCTTGAAGATGTCGTTGCCGCAGTTTTCCGGGGGAACAGCCGCGAAGCCGGCCGTTTTGTTGACTCCGCGAGCGTTCCAGAACAGTTGCGCGGGCTGGCGATAACGCTGGCGTTGCGGGACCTTTTCGATGTCCTCTTCGATGTGACCGTTGGCCGTCAACAAATCGAGCCAGCCATCCAGGTCGTAGTCGAAGAAAAAGACGCCGAAGGTCAGTGACTGTCGGCTCGCCGGGCCGATCCCTCGCGCGATGGCTTCATCGGTGAAGATCAGCGGGTCGTTTTGCGAAACGTAAAAGGCGGTCATTTCATTCGCGAAATTGCCGATCGAAATGCCGAGCGAGTTGTCCTCCTGAAACCGCCCGGCGTCGATGCCCATCGCGCCGCGCGCGCCGCCGTAGCTGTCGAAAGCGATGCCTGAGGTCGGACCGATTTCCTTGAACGTGCCATTGCGCTCGTTGTGGAAAACAAAGTTTTGCACGGTATCGTTGGCGACGACCAGATCCATCCACCCGTCGCCGTCCAAATCCACCGGTGCAACGCCGAGCGTCTTCGCCATCGGCAAGCCGGTCGCCTTATTTTTGATTTGCACACCAGCCTGCGCGGACACGTCGGTGAAATGGCCATTCCCGTCGTTACGATAAAGCCGCGGGAACGCACCGGGAAAGTTCATTGGCCGGCCGTAGGCGCGTCCGATGCCAACCAGCCGATTGTCCACTTGAAAATCAATTTCCTTGGACCACGCGACGTAATTGCCGACGAACAGGTCGAGTCTGCCGTCGTTGTCATAATCAATCCACGCCGCGCAGGTGCTCCAGTCGTTGGTCGAGCCGCCCACCCCGGCGGTGGCTGTCACTTCCTTGAACTTCCCGCTGCCTTCGTTGTGAAACAAATGATTGCCGCCGACCGCAGTGATGAACAGGTCTTCCAGGCCGTCGTTGTCGTAGTCCCCAACCGCCACGCCCATGCCGTAGCAGTTCACCTCGAGCCCGGAGTCGGCGGTGACATCGGTGAAGTGGCCTTGGCCGTCATTGTGATACAAAGCGGCGGTCGTGTTTTTTTTGCCTGCGGGAACATGCCCGGGCCAATAGGTGGAATTGATGAAGAGCAAGTCGGCAGCGCCGTCGTTGTCGAAATCGAAGAAGGCAACCCCGCCGCCCATCGTCTCCGGCAACAGCTTGTCGCCGTAAGCGCCGTTGTTGTGGACGAAGGCAATGCCTGCTTCCCGGGTGATGTCGGTGAATCTGGCGACGGGAATTCTGTCGAGCGGCAATCGACGTGAAGTCGGCGTGTCCAGTTCGCTGACTTGAGGTTGCGGGGCGGATTGTTTGCGTTCCAGGACAAAGGAGATGCCGGCGACGACAGCGCCGACGAGCAACAGTACCACCAACGACCGGCGAAACGCGCGGCCAACGATGGCGTCATCGTTCGAGCCCAGTTCGTCGTTTTTTCGGTCCGGTGGTTCATTGCTCATGGCACGTAAGTTCGATCAGGACCTTGCGGAGTCAACCACAGTTGTCCGCCCGTTGCCAGAGTCTGATAGGGCCGGATTGAAATTTAGTCCTGTTCCATTCGAGTAATTACGGCAAAAATACGGCGCTGTGACCCGCGGGATCTTCATCCAAAATCGTCCGCTGCGCTGGGCGCTGGTTTTTCTGTCTTGGACGCTCATCGGGCTTTCGTTTGCCAGCCAGTTTTATTTGTCGAGCTACAAGGCGGCGCGTCCGGTGACCTGGGGCCAGGCGGTAAGCTGGTCGCTCGGCGACTGGTATGTCTGGGCGGCCGTATCGCTGCCGATTGTTCAACTGGCGCGCCGGTTCCGATTTGACGACGTGAAATGGCTTCGTAACGTGGGGATTCATCTGGTGGCCAGCGCGGTGTTTTCGCTTGGTTACATGGTGTTGCGGGCGTGGGTGGGGCAGTTGCAAAGTCTAACGGTCGGCAAGCCGGCTTCGTTCGCTGAAACGTTCAATCCACTGCTCGTGAAAACGTTTCATTTCAACCTCCTCATTTACTGGGTCATCGTAAGCGTCAGTCACACGTTCGATTATTACCGGCAGGTGCAGGAACGCGAACTGCGCGCTGCGGAATTGGAAAAGCGCCTGGCGCAGGCCCGATTGCAGGCGCTCCAGATGCAGCTCAATCCGCACTTTCTGTTCAACACCCTGCACGCAATCTCATCACTGATGCATAAAGAAGTCGAAGCGGCGGACCGAATGATTACGCGTCTGAGTGATTTGTTGCGTTACGCGCTGGAGAGCACCGACGCCCAGGAAGTGCCGCTGCGGCAGGAGCTGGATTTTCTGGAGCGCTATCTGGAAATCGAACAAACCCGCTTCGGCGACCGGCTGGCCGTGCGAGTGGACGTCGCGCCGGACACGCTCGACGCGCTGGTGCCGAACCTCGTGTTGCAACCGCTCGTGGAGAATGCGATTCGTCACGGCATCGAGCCACGTTCCCAGGGCGGCCGGATCGAACTGCGCTGCCGGCGCGAGAACGGCCGACTGGTGTTGGAGGTGCGCGACAATGGCGTCGGCCTGTCGCCGAATGGCAAGCTGGAGGAAGGCGTTGGATTATCCAACACCCGAGCGCGATTGGAGCAGCTTTACGGAGAGAAACATAGTTTCGCGTTCGGCGAAGCGCCGGGGGGAGGACTGGCGGTCCGCCTGGAACTGCCCTTTCGCGCACCGGAAAGGATGCTGTAAATAATTTGGCCGTTTGAATTGTCGTTGCCACGGGCGAGACGCCCGTGCCACTACGCCTGCCACAAACTTTGCGCGACTTGCAACGGTTTCGGCAGATAGCGATAGAAGTATCCGTCCGCTGATGCGGGTAACGCCGCGGGGACAGGTGTCAAAATGCGCCGGCGGGGTTTTCTCGTGATTTTTTTGTGTCTCCTGATTTTTTTTGTTGCAGACCTGGTGATGCAGTGAGACAATTTTGCCAACCTCGGCTCGAGAATTCAGGGTTATGCGTTCTACCCGCCAGGCACAGTTGTCACCGAGGAGTCCCGGTTTGGCATGATGATTCAAGACAAAACGGTGGATATTTTGCTGGTCGAAGACGACGCCAACGACGCGGCCTTGACGCTGCGGGCGCTGAAGCAGCGCAATATTGGCGAGCGGGTGTTCCACGTGATTGACGGCGACGAAGCGCTGGAGTTTATTTTCGCCACCAATCTTTACGGCGAATGGGAGCCGGCGAACACACCGAGGTTGATCCTGCTGGATTTGAGGTTGCGCAAGGTCAGCGGGCTCAGCGTGCTGCGCGAACTGAAAGCGCACGAACGAACCAAGGTCATCCCGGTGGTCGTCCTGACCTCGTCGCGCGAGGAGATCCAGAGTATTGAGAGCTACAAACTGGGTGTGAACAGCTACGTGGTCAAACCGGCCGACAGCAAAAAATTCGCGCAAGTCATCGGCGATATCGGCTACTACTGGCTGACGATCAATCAACGGCCCTACCCCTGAACGAACTGCCCGCGTTGACGCGTGCAGTTCAACGGCTCAACACGCTCCCAGCGGCTCGGACTCCAGCCGAAATCAAAGCCACGACATCGAAATCATCGGCGAGTGCGCTGACGGCCGCGGGGCAGTGGCCGCCATCAGCAAAGACAGACCCGACCTGGTTTTTCTCGACGTCCAGATGCCGGAACTGGACGGTTTCGGTGTGCTGGAACAACTGGACAGCGAAGCGAGGCCCGCCGTGGTTTTCGTGACGGCCCACGACAAGTTCGCGTTGCGCGCCTTTGAGGTCCACGCGCTGGATTATTTGCTGAAGCCGTTCGACAGCGGGCGTTTTAAAAAGGCATTGGAGCGCGCCCGCGATCGCATCCAACGTCAGCAAACCGGCGAGCTCAGCCATCAGATTTCCGAACTGCTCGCCGATCTCAAGACCGGCGTAAAGCATCCGGAACGCCTGGCCATCAAGTCCGGAGGCAAGGTGTTGTTTTTGAAACTCGATGAGATTGACTGGATCGAAGCCGCAGACAACTACGTACGCCTGCACGCCGCGCGCGAGGCTCACCTTTTGCGCGAAACGATGAATAGCCTGGAAAAGAGACTCGATCCCGAACAATTCATCCGCGTTCACCGTTCGCGCATCGTCAACACTCAAAGAGTGAAGGAGCTGCGGCCGCTATTCCGCGGTGAGTACGACATTACGCTTAAGGACGGCACGCGCCTCGAAACAGGGCGCGGCTATCGTGATCGAGTGCAGAGACTCTTCACCGAATCATCGTAGACCACGCCGGGTTGCCATCTCGCCCTCTGATTACAGTGGTTCACCACAAATCTGTTTTCGATCTCTCAATGCGCGATTAACGTTGTCG
>QHPA01000155.1 GCA_003218935.1 Verrucomicrobiota bacterium | reverse complement strand
TCAACACCATCGGCGAGGCCTTTGGTGGACGCGACCACGGGACGGTGCTGCACGCTTGCCGACTGGTCAAAGATCGGATGGAAGTTGACGCGAATGTCCGCCAGGTCGTGAACTATTTGGAAAAACAATTGCAGCGCTGAGCTGACGAGGCCGTCTGGTTTCTCGCCTGCCTCCTTCGGGCCCCAGGCTCGGGCAGGGCAATTTTGGTCTTCTCCACCATCATCTTCCGCTCGCCTCTCTGAGCTGCGGTCCCTAAACTTCCACAATGTCTGTCATTGAAGTTCAGGGCCTCACCAAGTCGTTCCGCACTTACAAAAAGAACCCCGGCCTCAGCGGTGCCATCAAAGGACTTTTTCACCGCGAGTATGAAATGACCCTCGCGGTCAAGGACGTCAGCTTTTCCATCGATGAAGGCGAGTTGGTCGGTTTCCTCGGCCCGAACGGTGCCGGCAAAACCACGACGTTGAAGATGCTTTCGGGCCTGCTTTATCCCACGAGCGGCTCGGCCAAGGTGCTCGGCTACGTCCCCTGGGAACGGAAGGACGGTTACCGCCGCCAGTTCGCGCTGTTGCTCGGGCAAAAAAACCAGCTCTGGTGGGATTTGCCCGCGCGCGAGTCGCTTGAACTTAACGCCAGGATTTACGGCATTCCGAAAGATTCCTTCGAGCGCACCGTGGCCGAAATGACTGCACTGCTCACCGTCGAGGACAAGCTCAATGTCATGGTACGAGAACTGTCGCTCGGCGAGCGGATGAAAATGGAGTTGATCGCCTCGCTGTTGCACCAGCCGAAAGTTCTTTTCCTCGATGAACCGACCATCGGTCTGGATGTCGTTTCTCAAAAGACCGTCCGCGAATTTCTGCGCCATCACAACGCCAAGCGCAAAACAACCATCCTGCTCACGAGCCATTACATGGCCGACATTCAGGAACTTTGCCAGCGCGTCATTATCATCGATCACGGAACCAGTGTCCGGCGGAATCATTGAAGAAATACGGAGAAGTTGTCGAACACAGCGACGCCGCGATCAAACTGAAAGTGAAACGCGACCGCGTCATTCCTGTTTGCAAAGCACTGCTTGACGAACTGCCTGTCAGCGATATCGACATTGAGGAAGTCCCCATCGAAGACATCATCCGCCAGATTTTCGCGCGGTAGCGATGCCCGCGGTTACCTGCTCAATCGCTTAACAAACTTTGCCATCCGGTCAGTCGCGATCTGGATTTGATCCAGCGCGGCGGCGAAGCAGCAGCGCAGATAACCTTCGCCGCTTGGCCCAAACGCACTCCCGGGAACGCACGCGACCTTCTCCTGCTCCAGTAATTTCACGGCGAATTCTTTTGAACTGAGTCCGGTCGTTTTAACGCAGGGGAAAGCGTAAAACGAACCGCGCGGCAAATGGCAGGTCAGTCCCATTGCGTTGAAGGCATTGACGACAAAATTGCGGCGGAGGCGATATTGGTCGCGCATTTCAGCGGTGTCGGCCTCGCCATGTTGAATCGCTTCCAGCGCGGCCTCCTGGCTGATGATGCTGGCACAAAGCATCGAGTATTGATGTATCTTCATCATCGCCTCGATGATTTCCGCCGGGCCGCACGCGTAGCCGATGCGGAAACCGGTCATCGCATAGGCTTTCGAAAAACCGTGGAGAAAAACTGTCCGCTCGCGCATGCCCGGCAGCGACGCGATACTCACGTGCTCGCCTTCAAACGTCAGCTCGGAGTAAATCTCGTCGGTGATGACGAGCAGATTCCGGCGCAACACAACGTCGGCGATTTTCAGCAACTCGCTGCGCCTCAGCGTGCCGCCAGTCGGGTTGGTCGGAAAATTCAGAACCAGCACTTTGCTGCGCGGCGTGACGACCTTCTCAATCGCCTCCGCCTCAAGGGCGAAGCCACGCTCGGCCGAACATGCCACCGGCGCCGCGACGCCGTGCGTCAACGCGATGCTCGGCGAATAACTGACGTAACAGGGCTCGTGATACAACACTTCATCGCCAGGATTCACCACGGCGCGCAACGCGATGTCCAGAGCCTCGCTCACGCCGACCGTCACGAGGATTTGCGTCTTCGGGTCGTAAGCGATGCCGAATTCTCTCTCGACGTAGGTCCTGATCGCTTCGCGAAGCTTCAGCAGACCGAGATTGGAAGTGTAACCCGTTTTGCCGCGCTCCAACGCGTAAATGGCTGCCTCGCGAATATGCCAAGGGGTGACGAAGTCCGGCTCACCGACGCCCAGCGAAATCACGTCCGGCATCGACTGCACGATGTCGAAAAATTCGCGAATGCCCGAACGCGGAATGTCGCTCACGTGTCTAGCGACATAGTGGTGAGGCTCGAAGGGCGCTGCCATGTTGGTCTCAAGCCAAAAGGAAAACCGTCAAAGGGAAAAGAAAAAAAGAGAACGGGCTCCCGTTCTCTTTGCGCTGTCAGTCCTGCCGAGTGATCTTTCTTCCGCACCGGGATAAATTCCTTCCGCTTTGTGCGGTTGGTCGACAACAAGAGCCGGAACACGAAACCTCAGCGCCCATTCATCGAATTTGAAGTGGACCGCTCCTGTCAGGCATGGCCCGCCGTCTCAAGCAGCTGCCTTGTCTTGTTTGCGGCGGATGACGGGTTTGGCTTCGCCGAGCACAGCCGGGCGCGTGATCGTCACTGCCAAAACGTCGTCGTTGCTGGGGATGTCATACATCACGTCCAGCATCAGTCTTTCGATCAACGCGCGCAAGGCGCGGGCACCGGTTCCTTTTTTCAAGGCTTGCACGGCCAGTTCGCGCAGGGCATCAGTGGAAAACTCCAGTTCCACGCCCTCCATCGCCATGAGCTTGGCAAACTGCTTGGTGAGAGCATGTTTCGTTTCAGTCAGCACCGACACCAACTGGTCTTCGGTCAGTTCGTCCAGCACCGTCACCATGGGCAGGCGGCCGATGAATTCAGGAATGAAACCGTAGCTGAGCAAGTCCTCCGGCTCGACAAACTGCAAAATCTCGCGGCGATCCACTGTCGCCGTCTTGTGCGCCTGATGAACCGCGCCGAAACCCATCACCCGATGACCAAGCCTGCGCTGAATCATTTTCTCCAAACCAACAAACGCGCCGCCGCAGACAAACAAAATGTTGGTCGTATCGACGCGGATGTAATCCTGCTGCGGGTGCTTGCGGCCGCCTTGCGGCGGCACATTGCACACGGTGCCCTCCAGAATTTTCAGCAACGCCTGCTGCACGCCTTCTCCAGAAACGTCGCGGGTGATGGAAACGTTTTCCGTTTTGCGCGCGATCTTGTCAATCTCATCGATGTAAACGATGCCCATCTGCGCTCTTTTCACGTCGTAATCAGCGTTCTGGAGCAGGCGCAGAATGATGTTCTCAACGTCTTCGCCGACGTAGCCGGCTTCGGTCAGGGTCGTGGCGTCGGCAATGGCAAAGGGAACGTCGAGAATCTTTGCCAGCGTGCGGGCGAGCAGCGTCTTGCCTGAACCTGTCGGTCCGATAAGCAAAATGTTGCTCTTCTCGATTTCGACCTCGGCATGATGGTCTGGTTCCGTTTCGGCTTTATTCGACTGTTCCGTCTGAACCCGCTTGTAATGATTATGCACCGCCACGGCCAGTGTCTTTTTGGCGTGTTCCTGGCCGATGCAATGCAGGTCGAGCAGGCGCCTGATTTCCGCCGGCTTCGGAACGTTGAGCTTCGGCAGCTGCTTGCGGTTCTCCGCCCGCAGTTCCTTGTCGAGCACGTTCTTGCAGACGATGATGCAACTGTCGCAGATGTAAACGCCTGGCCCTTGAATGAGTTTTTTGACTTCGGCGTGTGATTTACCGCAGAAGCTGCAGAGCGTCAGTTGAGTGGGGCGGGCCATTGGGTTTTGGATTTACGATTGAACGCAGCGGGCAGGGGAAAGATTGTCCGACCGATTCAAGCTTTGGTCGTCTCTTGTTTCAACGTTTCTTTGTTCTCGTTAAGGCCGGGTATCTCCTTTCGCGACTTGACCACCTCATCCACCAAGCCGTAAGCCTTGGCGTCTTCGGCGGACATGAAGCGGTCGCGGTCCGTGTCCTTGGCGAGCGTTTCGCCGGCCTTGCCGCAGTGTTTGGCCAGAATTTCGTTGATACGGTCTTTCAAGCGAAGGATTTCTTGCGCCTGAATGCTGATGTCCGTGGCCTGGCCCTGCACGCCGCCCCACGGTTGGTGAATCATGATGCGCGCGTTCGGCAACGCGTAGCGTTTGCCTTTCGTGCCCGCAGCCAGCAACACGGCGCCCATGCTGGCTGCCTGGCCGATGCAATACGTGTTCACATCGCAGGTGAGGAATTGCATCGTGTCGTAAATCGCCAGGCCCGCGGTAACGCTGCCTCCGGGCGAATTGATGTAGAGGTGAATGTCCTTCTTCGGATCGGTCATCTGTAAAAAGAGCAACTGGGCGATGATGACGTTGGAAACGGTGTCGTCCACTGGCGTGCCGAGGAACACGATGCGGTCCACCAGCAAGCGCGAGTAAATGTCGTAGCCGCGCTCGCCACGCCCGGTCTGCTCGACAACCATCGGGATCAGGAAATCGTTCATAGGCTGAATCAAACCGTCGGCGCAACCTAACGGAGGGGTAATGGCGCGTCAAGCGTGGTCGTGGCCGAAAACGCAGGAATCCATCGGCGCTAGGAATGTGGTTCGCCCTTGCGCCGCAACTTTCCCAACGCGACGAGGGCTGCCTGGCTCTCCGCTTCCTTCTTGCTTTTGCCTCTGCCGCGCCCGAGTTCGACTCCTTGATGATAGACCGCGCTTTCAAAGAGGCGGTCGTGGTCCGGACCGCTGACGGACTCGAGCTGATACTGCGGCGCCTCGGTCGAGTTGGCCTGCAACAGTTCCTGCAACTCGCCTTTGGGATTTTCGAGGTTGGGAATCACTTCCAACTCGCCGAACTCCTCGTGGAACTGGCGCAGGACAAAATCCCGCGCGGCCTTGAAGCCTCCATCGAGGAAAATCGCGCCCAGCAGCGCTTCGAAGGCATCGGCCAGGGCGGACGGCCGCTCGCGACCGCCGCTGGCCTCTTCGCCTCGGCTGAGAATCAAATGTTCGCCCAAACCGAGCCGGCGTCCTTGCTTGGCAAGCGCGCGGCGATTGACCATCTGCGCCCGGGCCTTGGTCAGCGGGCCTTCACCCATCGCCGGAAATTTTTCGTAGAGTTCATCGGTGAGGACAAGTTGCAGCACGGCGTCGCCGAGAAATTCCAACCGCTGATTATGCTGTACGGAAGCGCCTTGCTCATGCGCGACCGAGGGATGCGTCAACGCGAGGCGCAGCAAGCTTTCATCACAGAACGAATAACCGAGGCGAGGTGGAAGAGCGCCGAGAGCGGACACAGGATAAGGTCAACCAACAGCCGGCTGCTCGCGGGGTTTTGGCACAGGCCCGGCTCCGGCGTTAACCGTCTGTTTCGTTTCGGTCGAAGAACTCGCCGCGGGCTGAGCTTCGGCGGTTGGATTCAAGCCTTGTTCCAGCAGGTGCGCCACGTCGCGCTGGACGTCCTCGAGTTGGTCGAGCCGCAGATTCGGGTCGGCGATGGTAAACACGTCGCCGGTTTTCGGATGCTCGTAAATGAAGACGCGCCGGCCGTCGCGCTGAAGCTGTTCTTTGATTTTCAGAATCCGTTTGCGCTCCAGCATCACCGCGAGGATGAAACCGGCGGCGCCGTATTTCAGGTCGTTTTGTTCGACGAGTTTGCGCAACAGCGATTCCGCGGTCTCTTTTTGGATTGGCTCAGGTTGCGCGGGCGGTACTTCGAAGACGCCTTGCCAATGCGA
>QHPA01000154.1:6902-11776 GCA_003218935.1 Verrucomicrobiota bacterium | reverse complement strand
GGCGAGTTTCCTCTCGTTTCCTGTCGCCGCGTTTGTTTCGTTGGGTGTGCTGATCGTTGGTCTTTCCAGCGGGACCGTGAAACAAGTGGTGGAAGAAGGCGGAATCGCCGCGGTCAATCACGAGACCGGTCGAGTGGAGAATCCGTCCGGAGTCGATCTCGTCGCGCTGCCGATTTTCAAGGGCCTGCTGAGCGTTATCAACCTGGTACACGGGTTTTCTCCCATTGATTCATTAAGCACCGGACGGAGCGTGAGCTGGGGAGAACTCGCCCGGGCCGTCGCGCAAATCGTTTTGCTGATGGCTGGCGCGTTTGCCGCGATCGGCATTATCAGTTTCACGCGGCGCGAGCTGGCGACCGCCCAGGGGACGCAATGAGATGAGTCCGTCCCGCTCCAGACTTTACAAGCCCGCGCTCGTCGCCGCGATGATTCCGCTGCTCGCGTTGTCGGGCATGATGCAACGGCGGTTGAACCACGACCGACTCGGCATGGGCATTACGCGGGGAGAGCCTTTGGGCAACACCGCGCCGCCGGTGCTGGTGTTCACGACGGTGGCGCTGGGCGGCTTCCGCGGATTGATAGCCAACGCGCTGTGGGTGCGGGCGGCGGATTTGCAGGAGCAGGACAAATATTTCGAGAAAGTCCAACTGGCCGATTGGATCACCAAGTTGCAGCCGCATTTCACTACCGTCTGGGTCCATCAGGCCTGGGATATGGCCTATAACATTTCCATCAAGTTCAGTGACCCGCGCGACCGCTGGCAATGGGTGCAACGCGGCATCGAGCTTCTGCGGGACGAGGCGCTGAAGTACAACCCGGATGAGCCGCTGATCTACCGCGAATTGGGCTGGATTTTTCAGCACAAGATCGGCCAGGACCTCGATGATGCCCACAAGTATTTCAAATCGGAATGGGCGCGCGAAATGGACCAGGTGATGGCCGGGACCAATTACCAGACGTTGATCCATCCGCAAACCGAGGACGAAAAGGAACGCGCTCGAATCCTCCGCGAAAAATACAAGCTCAATCCCCTCCACATGAAGGAGGTGGACGACGAGTATGGCCCGCTGGAATGGCGGTTGCCGGAGTCGCACGCCATTTACTGGGCGACGCTCGGGTTGAAACGCGCGAAGAAGGAGCAGCAGATCACGCTGCGCCGGGAGATTTACCAGCCGTTGCAACTGGCGTTTCAACGCGGACGATTGATAGAGATCAACGTCGGCACCAACAGGCAATATCAGGTCGGGCCCAATCTCGCAATGATTCCCAAAGCCAACAAGGCTTATGAGAAATCAATGGAGGAAGACGCCGAATTCCGCGACCACATCGCCAATGCGCACAAGAATTTTCTCAAAGACGCGGTCTATTTCCTCTACACGCATAATCGTCATTCCGAAGCCGAGCAGTGGATGAGGTACCTGGTCAAAAAATATCCTGACGCGACGGTTTACGATGTTCGTAATCCCTCGCAGCCGCCGCAGAAAATCGCCGACCTGACGGTGGACGATTACTGCGTGGCCAAAGTGACGGAAGACATCAGCGAAACTTCGCGGACCAGGGTGCAGCAGGCCGTCGAGGGTTTTCTGCTCAATTCGTACTTCAATTTGGCGGTTGGCGAGGATGATTCCGGGACCGGCTACTCCTTGCTGGCGGAAAAAATCTGGGCCCGTTACCAGAATGAAATCAGCCGGGTAAAGCAGAGTCAGCGCATTGCCTTGCCCGGCTATGGTGAAATGAAGAAAGAGGCGCTGGATCTCTTCGATCAGAATTATGATCCCGATCTGGTCGCCCGACTGCACACCAAGCTCGGTTTGCCCGCGCCGACGAACTCGCCGCCGGCGGGGCCAACCAATGCCCCGACCTCCAGGCCGCCGCCGGGTTCTCAGCCGAACCCATAAGTCGTTGCCAGGGCGGGCGCGGACTGGACCTTTGGCGCGTGTCAACCGGCCATTGCGCTGCGTTGGCAGTTCGTTTAGGTTCGCCGCATGAGTCGGTTGATCTTCGTCTGGCTCGCGGCCATTTTTGTTTTGTTGTGCCTCGGATGGAGCGGCTGTTCTTCCTCGGGCGAAAGCGGGTTGGATGAGGAGAAAGAGTCGAATTATCTGGCGGGCAGGAGCCGCAAGTCTGCCCAGAATTACACGGGCGCCATCGAGGCGTTTGAGCAGGCGCTCGAAGCGAACCCGCGTTCCGCAGCGGCGCACCTCGAACTCGGCTTGATTTATTACCAAAACGTCAACACACACTGGGCGCGGGCGATCTACCACTTCGAAAAATATCTCGAGCTGCGGCCAAAGGCGAACAACGCGGACCTGATCCGGCAGAACATCGGCTACTGCAAACTCGCGCTGGCCAAAGAAGTGCCGTACACCCCGAACAACGACCTGATCAGAAAGGAGGTCGAACGCATGGGACGCGAAAATACGGACCTGCGCCGGCAGGTCGAACAATTGAAGGCGCAACTGTCGCTGCGACCAGTAAGCGCGGCGAACGGAGCGGCAGCCTTCAAATCACTCAATGGCTCCACCTTAAAACCGCTTACCCCGGTCACGTCGAACCCGGCCCTGCGGTACGCCCAGCCCGGCGAGCGCCAGCCAGAGCCACCTCCGGCCGATGAAACAGCGCAACCCACGGCGGCCTCAAAGACCCACGTTGTGAAGTCGGGCGACACGCCTTACGCCATCGCGCGCATTTACGGAGTGAAGCTGGCGAGTTTGCTGAGCGCCAATCCCGGCCTGGATCCGCGGCGGCTCCGGCCCGGCCAGACCGTCGTCATTCCCTGGCGGTAATCCTCATGTTCAACCGGTTCTATTTTCCCCTCATCGCATTGTTCTGGATCGTCATGAACGTGCTGCTCTGGCGCGCTGAGTTCGGCGGCGGAAGGGAGTTCGGCAGCGCGGTCTCGACGGAAGTCGTCTGGCAAAAAATCCTTACCGCGCCCGACGATTCCACGCTCGAAATCAGTTTGAATGGAAAGAAAATCGGCTACTGCCGCTGGGGTGCAAACGCGGGCGAGGAACTGGCCAGGGGCAAAATCTCCCGCGAAGATTATTTGCCGGATGGGATGGTCAAACAATTAGGCAATTACACGATTGATCTCGAAGGCAACGTTCTACCCGGCCAGCCCGCCACGCGCGTCCGGTTCAACTTGCGCCTCGAGTTTGCGACGAACCACGCATGGCGCGAGCTCTCCGTGCGCGTCGCAACGCGTCCCAGCGTGTGGACCGTCCACGCCGTGACGGCGGACGAAACGCTGGACCTGGAATACGAAGACGACAGCGGGAAGTGGTCGCGCACGTTTGCTTTTGATGAACTCCGCGATCCCCGCAAGTTGCTCGAGGAATTTGCCGGCTCGCTGCCGCTGGCTTTGCTGGGGCCAGTCACCGGATTGGAGCAGCAGAAGAATCTTTCCCTGGGATTGAGATGGGAGGCGCGCAACGACTGGCTGAAGATCGGCCACTCGCAAGTGCGCGTCTATCGTCTGCACACGCGCTTGCTGGACCGTTACCAGGCGGTCGTTATCGTCAGCCGGGTGGGCGAAATCCTGCGCGTCGAACTGCCAAACGGATTGCTGTTGGTGAACGAGGCTTTAACGAACCTGTAAGCGGTGTCGAGCATGATTGAATTGGTCCATCTGGTGAAACGGTTCGGTGAGCTCGTGGCGGTCAATGACCTCAGCCTGACGGTCCCGCGCGGGGAATTTTTCGCCGTGCTGGGCCCGAACGCCGCCGGCAAAACCACCACCATCCGCATCCTCGCCGGCCTCATCAAGCCGACTTCCGGCTCCGCGCGCGTGGCCGGCTTTGACGTGCAGGCCCAACCTGTGGAAGCCCGCCGTCGGCTGGCCTATGTTCCCGATTTTCCGTTCCTCTACGACAAGTTGACGCCGTGGGAGTTTTTTCGCTTCACCGGCCAGCTCTTTCAAATGGAGGACGCGCGCATCCGGTCCGTCGCGAACGAGCTGGTCGCGCGGTTCAACCTCGAACCGTACCTTGGAAAACAAATCGAAGGACTGTCGCACGGCACGCGCCAGCGCGTCGCGATTGCCTCCGCGCTGCTGCACGCCCCGGAAGTGGTCGTGCTCGACGAACCGATGGTCGGACTCGATCCGCATCACGCGCGCGTGCTCAAGGACGTCCTCAAGGAAAAGTCGCGGCAGGGCATGACCATCTTTATCTCGTCACATCAGTTGAGCGTTGCCGAGGAGATGGCCGACCGCATCGGCATCATTCATCAGGGGCGGTTGGTCGCCGTTGGGACGCACGAAGAGTTGCGCCGGCAAAGCGGCCAGGACGGCGCGCTGGAACAAAGCTTCCTGGCGCTCACGGCGCAGGAAGCCAACTTTACCGAGGAGAAAGCCGCTGCGCATTGATGGTCATGCCAACTTCCGTCCAGCTTTTATCCGCAGCGCGCGAGCCGGGCGTGAACGCGAAATTTCCCTCGCCGCTCGGCCTGCTGGTACGGGTTAACGCGCTACAGGCGTGGCGCCGCGTGAAAGCCATTCGCGAACAATCACGCCTTCTCTCCGCGCTGATCGTCCTTTTCATCGCCGGCTACGCCGTGCTGGCCTTCTGGTTGTTTCGCCAGGGATTGAGATTCGTTGCGAATTTCCCTGGACTCGGCACGCTGTTGATTGAACGACTGATGTTTCTTCTGTTCGCTTTTTTGTTCGTGCTGCTCTTGTTCAGCAATCTGGTCATCAACTATACCAACCTCTTCCAGAACCGCGAAACGACTTTTCTGCTGTCGCTGCCCCTGCCGCCGCAAATTGTTTTTCGTTGGAAATTGATGGAATCGGCGCTGCTGGCATCGTGGGCATTCCTCTTCCTGATCGCGCCGCTGCTGGCCGCTTACGGTCTGACGAACCATGTGCCGTG
>QHPA01000154.1:0-6863 GCA_003218935.1 Verrucomicrobiota bacterium | reverse complement strand
CCTGGCGATACTCATGCTTGTCGTTGCGGCGTCGTGGTTGAAGGCCGAGCCGATCTCCGACGAAATGCTCGAAACGCGGGTGCTGGCCGTGCTGGACCGTCTCCTGATGAAAACGCGCTTCGCGCAATTCGCGCTGCTGCCCAGCTACTGGCTGTCCGCCGGCGTGTTGCATTGGTCGGAAGGAGCGTGGAGCGGCGCCGGATTTTTCGCGCTGGTCCTGCTGAGTCACTCGCTCTTCTTCGGTTGCCTCGCCTTCACGCGCATGGGCGGCCCGTTCTACGATGCCGCTTCGACCGTGCAGAGCCGTGGCAGCGTGTTCTGGCAATGGACCTGGTTCCGCCTCTGGCAGGAACGACAGCGCAACTTTGATTACCACCGCGGCATTGTCGAACGCGCCGTCAACGTTTTGCCCGGCGTGCCGGTGGACATCCGCGCGCTGCTGGTGAAAGACATTCGCGTCTTCTGGCGGGACACGAGCCAGTGGGGGCAGACGCTTGTGCTGTTCGGGCTGCTCGGCGCGTATATCATCAACCTGCGCCATTTTTCACAACAACTGACCAACCCCTTTTGGGTGCACCTGGTCTCCTATCTGAACCTGGGGGCTTGCTCGCTCAATCTCGCCACGTTGACGACGCGCTTCGTTTATCCGCAATTTTCCCTGGAAGGCAAACGGCTCTGGATTGTCGGGCTGGCGCCGCCGGGACTGATGCGTGTGGTCAAGACGAAATACTGGCTGGCTAACATCGCTTCGCTCGGCGTCACGCTCGGATTGATCTCGCTGTCCTGTCACATGCTCAAATTGCCGATGGAGCGCACGCTTTATTTCATGGCTGCCGTCACCCTCATGACGTTTACGCTGAACGGACTGGCCATCGGATTGGGCGCGCTTTACCCGAATTTCAAAGAGGACAATCCCAGCAAAATCGTCAGCGGCTTCGGCGGCACATTTTGTCTGGTGCTGAGTTTTCTTTACATTGTTGCCTCAGTGACTTTGCTGGCCGTTGGTTCGCCGTGGTCCTGGGCGCGGTTGGGTGAGCCTTCCGTCGGCTGGTTGATTGGCAGTTGGGTTGCCTTCGCCTTGCTGTCACTTTGGCTTGGCTGGCTGCCGTTAAGGCTCGGCCTGCGGAAAGTGGCGGTGTTCGAGCTGTGATGCGTCTTTTGCCGGTGCATTTGGACTGTTGCTGGGTCGGACGAAAAGGGAGGAAGATTGCCGGGCCCGACGCCGCGGCGCGGATCGCGCCCGGGTCGGTCTGGAAAGACCCGTGGCCGATCACCCAAAGGCTGCCGGGCGCGGTGAACATCCTCTCCTTTACACGTCTCGTATCGGTGATTAAAGTCGCGCCATGGCTTCGGAATTTGATGAGACAGATTTTGTGGATGGCGATTTTCGTGCCGCGCAGAAATCGTCTTTCGCCGCCTCCTCGACCGGCGGGGCGGGCCGTCCGCCCACGCGCGAGGAGCTTGACTCCCGCGTCACGGAAACCCAGCAGCGGCTGATGGAACTCAAGCGCGCGCAGGAAGAGCTGGAACGGGAGCGGACGGCGTTGGAGGAAGCGCGCCGGCGGCGCAGCGAATTCCAAACCGGCCGCGAAGAGATGCTGCAAAGTCTGACCCGCGGGGTGGGCTTACTGGAGGAAGCCGAGTTCTCCGCGCGCCGCGACGCCGAACAAATGGCCAGGACGCTGGGCGAACTGCGCGAAGCGCTCACCAAGGTCCAGAGCGTCCACGAGGAGACCTGGACGCAGGAAAATTACAGCGTGGAACTGACCCGCGCGCTGACGGTCATCGACAACGCCCGGATGGAATGGAACGCCGCCCGGCTGAAATGGCCGTTGCTCAGCGGCCCGCAAACGACGGAAGACGCTCCTCCTCCCGCTGAGAAATCCGCCGGCCATTCGCTCGAATCACTTGGCTTTTTTCAGCTCTGCAAGCTGGGCCTGGCCTTCACGTGGCCGCTGGTCCTCGTGGCGCTGGCCGCGTTGGGCGTTTTAATTTTCATTTTGATCGGGCATAAATGAGCGTTGGTATGGGCCTCTTCAAGAAGAAAGCCGACCCTTTGTCCGAACGCGCGCGCGCGCTGAGCTCCGAAATCGCCGCGCTCGAAGCGCAGATCAAACAGCTCGACACCCTGCTCCAGCAGCCGCAGGCGCGACCGCGTCTCCGCTCCACGGCCAGACCGCGGGGTCCGGCTGTCCCCGCCGCGCCCGCCCTGCCCCGCGAACCGGTGTTCGAGCAGGTGGACCACGACCGGGTGACATCGCAAACCGAACCCGAGACGACCAAGGCTCACTTCAACGAACTCGACGTCCGAAAGTTGGAACTGGCAGGCGCGTGGCGGCGGCTGAAAAATCATTTTCAAGGGCCCCCGGCCAACAATCCGAAACTCGTGAACTACCTGGCCGCCGGCAGCATCCAGGGCCTGCGCCCGATGCGCTACGAAAAGCGCGTGGCGCGCAATCGCGTGGTTGCTTTGACGCTCCTTCTGCTCATCGCGTTAGGGGGAATTGCGGCGTTTCTTTTCAAACACCGTTGACGTCGTTGCTCTCGTTGCAGGCCGCACACCCGGACCTGCCTTCGCTTCGGGCTAAAACCCGTTCAACACGTCGATCATCTCCCGCAACCGGCCGTAATCGCGCCGGTTGAAACCGAACGCCACTCGCGGCAGTTCCACCGCGTCGTGGTCTTCACGTTCCTCGGGTGTGGCTTCGGCCGCGTGGATTTTTTCTCCCGCCACGATGTCGGCAAAATCCTCGTTCAACCCGTCAATCCCCGACTGCGATGGCGCGTGGTTCAGGCGGATGACCAGCAGCTCTTTGACGAAGCGCATGGAATGATAGTTGCGATAGAACCGTGTGATGCATTTGACCGCCTGGTCCGTGTCGTCCGTGATCTGGTAGAGGTGCAAGTCGTCTTCGGCGATCAACTGGTTTCGCAGCAGATGTTCACGGATGTTTTTGTCCCACGTCTTCCAGTGCGTGCCTCCGGGGCGGTCAATGAGCACCAGCGGCATCAATCGGCTCTTTCCGGTCTGCATTAGCGTCAACGCTTCATAACCTTCATCCATCGTGCCAAAGCCGCCCGGGAACAACACAATGGCATCCGAGTGCCGCAAGAAGATTAATTTGCGGGTAAAGAAATACTTGAAGGTGATGAGCTTCTTGTTGTGCTGGATGATCGGGTTGGCGGCCTGTTCCCAGGGCAGACGAATGTTCGCGCCGAAACTTTTTTCCGGCCCGGCGCCTTCGTGCCCGGCCTGCATGATGCCCGGCCCCGCGCCCGTGATGACCATGAAGCCCGCGTCCGCAATTTTCCGCGCGAATTCGACGGCTTGCTTGTATTCGGTCTTGCTCGGCTGCGTGCGCGCGGAGCCGAAAATCGTCACTTTGCGGGTGTTGGCGTAGGGCGCAAAAAGCTTGAACGCGTAGCGCAATTCACGAATCGCCGTTTGAATGACGCGCACGTCGCCGCGGTCTTCGACATCGTGCAGCAGCTTGAGCGCGTTCTCAACCACGTCCTCGACCAGGTCGGGGTTGTGCCCGCCGCCCTTGTAGGCAATCAGCTCCTCGATGCGGCGCTTGAGTTCGGCGTCCGCAGGTGGTTTGTCCCGCTTTTCCATGCGCGCGAAGTTAACGGTTTAATGGCCAAATGCAACTCGCGAGCCGGCGCGTCAGTGGTGGGGCGAGACTCCGTCGAGCCCAAACTTCTATCCATTGGAGTTCAGGGCTCGACGGGAGTCTCGCCCCATCGTTCATGGTTCCGATGCGCGCCAAAAATGGCGTCGAGGCTACCCCCAAATGTGGCAGTGTCTTAATTTGGCTGTAGCGTCGAGCCTATGGCTCGATGAATCGGCGCACAACGCCGACACTACACGCAAATCAGGCCACTACCCTCAAAGGCCGTTCCGTTGACACTCTTCAACCCCGCTGATACCGTGCGCCTTCCTTGAGAATGGCGATGGACTACAAAAACACCTTGAACCTGCCGCGGACGGACTTCCCGATGAAGGCCGACCTTGTCACTCGCGAACCGCGGCAGCTCGAGAAGTGGCAGAAGGGAAAACTCTACGAGAAAATCCAGGCCGCACGCCGCAGCGCAGAAAAATTTGTCCTGCACGACGGCCCGCCATTCGCCAACGGCGACGTCCACATCGGCAACGCGCTCAACAAAATTCTCAAAGACATCGTCGTCAAATACAAAACCCTGCGCGGCTACAGCGCGCCTTACGTGCCGGGCTGGGACTGTCACGGTTTGCCCATCGAATTCAAAGTGTCGCAGGAAATGCGCAAAGAGGGTGGCGCAGGAGTCTCGCCGGTGAATGTGGACGCCTCCACGATTCGCAAGGCCTGCGACGCCTACGCCCGCAAATACATTGATATTCAACGCGAGCAGTTCAGGCGCCTCGGCGTGTTCGGCGAATGGGAGAATCCCTACCTCACGCTGAACAAGGAATACGAAGCCGACGAACTGCGCTTGTTCGCGGACATAGTTGAGAAAGGTTTCGTCTATCGCGGGAAGAAACCGGTTTACTGGAGCATTCCGTGCCGCACCGCCCTGGCAGAGGCCGAGGTGGAATACAAAGACCACGTCAGCCAGAGCATCTACGTGAGGTTTCCAGTCATCGGCCATCCCGGCACCTCGATCCTCATCTGGACGACTACGCCGTGGACGCTGCCGGCCAACCTCGCAGTGGCTTACAACTCAGCTTTCAGCTATTCGCAAGTGCGCGTCGGCGGAGAAACGTTCATCGTTTCCACCTTGCTCCTGCCGACGGTCGCGGAGAAATGCGGCTGGGACGGCTACGAAATCGTCCGTAGCCTGAACGCCGATAACCTCCGGCAATTCGAGTTTCAACACCCGTTCTGCGCGCGCACCGGAAGATTGTTTGCCGGCGACAGCTTCGTGGAAAACACCAGCGGCACCGGGTTTGTGCATGTCGCGCCCGGACACGGTTTAGAGGACTACCAACTCGGCCTGCAAAACGGCCTGCCGATTTATTCGCCGGTGGACGACGATGGCCGCTTCGCCTACTCGAATGAATTGCCGCTCGAACAGCAGATGCCGAAGGAACTGATCGGCAAAGCGATTCTCGAAAAGCACGGCGAGAGCGAGGCGAACGAAGCTGTGCTTCAACTCCTGCGCGACCGAAACATGCTGGTGCATCGGGAAGATTACACTCACAGCTATCCACACTGTTGGCGCAGCAAGACGCCGATCATCTTCCGCGCGATGGACCAGTGGTTCATCGAGATTGATCACGTTGCTCACCCCGTAACAGCCGACGTAAGGAGGCTGCCTTCCGGTTCCAGCGGTGCGAATGAAAGCGCAGGGGCCGATCAGGACCTCCTCACACCCGCTGCTGCTGGAAAGGCCTTTCGCGAACTGGCGCTTGAAGAAATCAATCATGTCCAATGGATTCCCCAGTGGGGCAAAAATCGAATTGAGGCCGCGGTGAAGTCGCGCCCGGACTGGTGTATCTCGCGCCAACGCACGTGGGGCGTGCCGATCCCGTTCTTCTACGACGCGCAGGGACATCCATTGCCCGACCCATCGAAAGACACGAAACCGGCGGCCACAGTCGTTCGCAATGTGGCCCACCTCATTGAAAAGCACGGCTCGAACGTCTGGTTCGAGAAGTCGTGCGCGGAACTGTGGGCTTCCGTGAAGCCAGTGGATTGGAAGGGCACGGAACCCGTTGCCAAGTCAAACGACACGCTCGATGTCTGGATTGATTCCGGTTCGTCGTCGCGTTCCGTTCTGATGAGGCATAAAGAATTGCTGCATGAGGTAGGGCGCGCTGTCCCCAGCGCGCCGCGGCGCAGTGAGGACACTGCGCCCCACCCACCCTGGCAAGCCGATATGTATCTGGAAGGAAGCGACCAGCACCGCGGCTGGTTTCAATCGTCTCTCCTGATCTCGCTGGCCGGAAATGGCGCCGCGCCTTACAAGACCGTGCTCACGCACGGCTTCATGGTGGACGCCGACCGCGAAAAAATTTCCAAGAGTAAACAGGGCCAGGGCGGTTACGAGAAACCGCAGACCGCCGACGCCTACGTGAAAAAGTGGGGCGCGGACATCGTGCGGCTCTGGGTGGCATCGCAGGATTTCCGCAACGACATCATCGTGAGCGAGGAACGCATCAACAAAGTCGCCGAGACCTATCGCGTGATCCGCAACGCGCTGCGCTATCAGCTCTCGAACCTTTACGACTTCGATCCGGCCAAACACACGGTGCCGGATGACAAGCTCACCGGACTGGACCGCTGGATTCTTGGCGAGTACTCGAAATTGGAGAATACGGACATGGCTAATTCACATCGCCGCCGCTCGACTCAGACTGCGCTGCATCGGCTCGTCACCGGATTGTGCGAAATGCTTGCGCCGATTTTGTCATTCACCGCAGAAGAGGCGTGGGAGTTGATTCCCGGCAGACCGACGCAGTCGGTGCATGAAGCGACATGGATGCATCACTCTCTGATTCTGCCGGAAGGCGAATTGCTGGCGTGGCAGCACATGTTCGCGATCCGCGAAGTGGCTCTGGGAGAATTGGAGGCGGCTCGCAAGAGCAAACTCATCGGCAAAGCACTTGAAGCAAAAACTGAATTGACTGGCGGCATGATTGGAGTGCTTGTCAGTCAAAAAAACTTTGAGTCACTGAGGGAATTATTGAACGTGTCACAGATCTTAGCGCAGCCCAGCGACGAGTCCTTGAAAGTCCGCGTTGCCAAAGCGGACGGTCAGAAATGCGCACGCTGCTGGCATTGGGAAACGGACGTCGGCTCGCACAAGGAGCATCCGACAATCTGCGGCCGTTGCGCGGAGGCGGTTTCTTCGTAGCGCAGGCATCCTGCCTGCCCGGTTGGGAG
>QHPA01000153.1 GCA_003218935.1 Verrucomicrobiota bacterium | reverse complement strand
CGATCGCGAATTGCTGCGACACCATTTGGTCGCGCAGCCAGTTGGTCAGCGCGTTGCGGGCCTGCGATGTGGTGACGTTTTCCAGTTTGGGCGGCAGGAGGAGCTCGCTGAAATGAGCGGTGACGCGAGGGAACCATTGCTTTAAATTCCGGTGGACGGTCAGTCGCTGCCGATCAACGCCGCGCAGATAGCAGGTGATGACTTTCGCGCGGGTCTTGTGCAGCAGAAAACCGGTCCCATCAAAGAGCTTCATCAGCGAGCCGGTACGCGAGAGGCGGCCTTCAGCAAACAACACCAGGCGCCCGCCGGCTTGCAGATATTCCGCCATTCGCTTCAACGAGTAGGGCGAAGTGTTGTCGATGAGAAACGTGCGGCGGTTGATCGAGATTTTGCGGTGCAGCCAACTGGTCTGCGCCGCGACACTGGAGACCACGAACCTCCAGTCCTCATCCAGGCAGACGCCAACAAAAAGCCAGTCGATGAGCGTTTGATGGTTTGGAATGAGCAACACCGGTCCGGGCGCCTTCAGCACGGCCTCGTTGTACGCCCGAAACCGGAAGAGCCATCGCACCAGCAGGCGAAGCAGGGTTTTCATAGTCTGGAAATTTTGCCGAGCAGCGTCTTCGCCGAAAGCCAAAGGATGATCGCCGCGGTGACGAGTGCCGAAAGCGGCGCGAGCCAATGATCGAGCGGCAAATGGCCGGGCCTGCCCAATTCAAGCCGCCCTTCGATTATTGCTCCCTGACCGGGGAATGGCGCCGTCGCGAGCACACGCCCGCGCGCATCGATCAACTGCGAGATGCCGGAACTGGATACGCGAAAAATCGGCGTGGCATATTCTGCGGCGCGGGTCGGCGCCACGCGAGCGTGCAGCCGGTGCTCGCGCTCGCCCCAACTCATTTCGTCGGCGGTCGGCACGACGATGGCCTGGGCGCCGAACTGAACGAGGCGGTCAGCGACGCGGCGATAGCTGAGGTCGTAACAGATGCAAAAGCCGATTTTGCCCCACGGTGAGTTCCACAGCCTTTGTTCCCTGGCCGGAAGGCCATCCGCGAAGAATTGAACGGGAACACTTTTGGCCTGGCGAAAAGCGACTTCCCCATTGGGATCCACCACGAACACTGTATTATAGAATTTATCGTCCGAAACGAAATCCTTTCCGCCTACGATCAGGTATCGCTGGTAGCGCCGGCACCACTCTTTGAATTCTTCCGAGGGCGGGCGTTGCAAGCTGTATTCGCTCAACACAACCAGTTCGACTCGCGGATGTTTTTGGGCAAACTCATCAAGCGCGGCGAGCAATTCAGATTCGGCGGGAAACTCCAGTTGCAAACCGGCGACCTGGACAGCAGCAGAATTTCCTCCGGCCGGAGGTCTTGTGGGAACGTTGACGAAACAACCCAGCGCAATCAGACAGACGCCAAACAGAATGCCCGACGCTGCCCTGGGCAAAAGTGAAAGCGAGGCGGCCAGCGTCATTAGAACCAATGCAACACCATACATGCCAAGGAAAGCTCGCCGCGGAAATATTCCAGCCCGGTCCAGATGAATGGAACCAGCACCACGGCGAGCCTTCCGAATCTTCTCCTGCACACCCGCGCCAGCGCGACAAACAAGCCGAGCCAAAACGCCAGCACCGTCCAAAGCGCAACCGCCGGCCAGCCGAAAATCGTCCAGAAGAAAATCAGATGCGGCGCATAAACCGCGTAACCGACGGCCAACCCGAAGTAGAACGCCTTTCGTGGTGTCGGCAAGGCCGCCAACTGGAACAGGCAATAGAGGTAAACCATGATGAGAAAGCTCAGCGGCGGGAAACCATAGGCCAGATGAAACGCAACGACCGAACCAACGGCCAACAGCAAAACCCGCTGCCATGAGAACGGGTGAACCTCAATGACGAATCCGTCGTCGCGCGGACGTGGTTCCACCACGGTCAGAGGGCTGACGTTGGCATTCATGATTCAGTCCATTGAGCCGTCACCAGCGACGCCTTCGGCATTGGCGCAAAGGCGCGTTAATTCGTTGATCAGTTGATTGGCGCGGCGGGCGGGAAGCGTTCCCCACACCTCTTCCGCCGCCGCATAATAACGGGGAAGAATCTGCTGAAGGAGCTTCCGGCCCGCGGCGGTCAAAATCACGCGGTAAACGCGGCGATCGTGCGGGCTGTCCCGACGTTGCACCAGGCCGCGCACTTCGAGACGGTCCACCAGGCCGGTCACATTCGAGCGGTGCATAATCAACAACCGGCTCAACTCGATTTGCGTGCAACCTTCCGGCCGGTCGTAAAGCAGATTGAGGATGTTGAACTGGCTGGGGCTGAGGTCCCAGCGGGCGAAAAAGAGCCGGCTGACATTCCAAAGCGTTTCGGCGGTGCGCAACAGTTGAAGCAAGGCCCGATACCGCGGCCCCGGCGAAGGGGAGGGTGCGCTCATGTCGGATGCTTAGATCTGGATTGTTTATATGTCAACAAATATTCCAGGACCCTGGCTTGTCAGTGATGTCTTGCCGGCGCGCCGACTTGGGCGTAATCACGGGTCTGGTTCAAGTATCGGCCCTTCGTCAGAGAACCAGCAGTCGGGGATGACGGAGGCAGTGAATCCGGTGACGCACGTGACGGCGATGAAAGCGATTCAAACGGTTGAACAACTCGAACAGCGGCTCAGCGAACCTGCCGACCGCGTGCTGGAAGCGATGCGCCGCCTGTCCGGGGACATTATCCTTCTGGGTGCAGGTGGCAAAATCGGGCCGTCGCTCGCACGCATGGCCAGGCGGGCCTCCGACCTGGCCGGAGTGAAGCGACGTGTCATCGGCGTGTCGCGTTTCTCAGTCCCGAACGAAGAGGCCAGGTTGCAGGCGCAGGGCGTCGAAACCATTCGTTGCGACCTGCTCGATGAGGCCGCGGTTGCCCAACTCCCGACCGCTCCCAACGTGATCTATCTGGCCGGATTAAAGTTCGGTTCCACCGAAAATGCGGCGGGCACCTGGGCGATGAACACCTACCTGCCCGGTATCGTGTGCCGGAAATACCGATCCAGTCGAATCGTTGCCTTTTCCACGGGCGCCGTTTACGGGCTGACGGCCTTGAGCGGTGGGGGCTCGCGTGAAACGGATCCGCCGCAGCCGGTTGGCGAATACGCCATGAGCTGTCTCGGACGCGAGCGCATGTTCGAATACTTCAGCGGCGCGTGGGCCATTCCGGTCGCGCTCATCCGGCTCTTTTACGCCTGCGAGTTGCGCTACGGCGTGCTGGTGGACCTGGCGCGCAAAATCCTCGCCGGCGACCCCATCGACCTGGCGATGGGCCACTTCAACATCATCTGGCAGGGCGACAACAACGCCATGACCCTGCTGGCCTTGGAGCAGGTGACCTCGCCGCCGTTCGTCATCAACGTCACCGGCGCGGAGCTCCTCAGCACCCGCGAAGTGTCCGAAGCGATGGGCCGGTTGCTGGGAAAGAAGCCGAACTTTTGCGGGACCGAACTCGAGACGAGTTGCTTGGGCAACGCGGCGAAAGCGCATCAGTTGTTCGGCCTGCCGACGGTGAGCGCTGGCCAACTGATTGAGTGGGTGGCGAACTGGGTGAAACGCGGTGGCGAAAACCTGGGCAAGCCGACCCACTTCGAGGTGCGCGACGGGCGATATTAGTATTCCGAGAGCTGGTTAGATCGACTTGACTCATCAGGTTGCCGGCAAGAACACAGAATGATTAGCCGCGAAGAGGCGCAAAGAGCACAAAAGCTGAATTTTTTTGCGCCTCCTTGATGCCATGGCCGCTCAGATCAAACCCCGGATTCATCAGGCGCTGCACCGCGGGCTGGTCGTGCCGGCTTGCCCGTTGGCGTTGAATGCGCGGCGCGAGCTCGATGAACGCAGGCAACGGGCTCTCTTCCGATACTATCTCGCGGCAGGTGCCGGCGGACTGGCCGTCGGAGTGCATACGACCCAGTTCGCCATCCGCGAGCCGAAGATTGGATTGTTCCGGCCCGTGCTCGAACTGGCGGCAGCGGAGATGGCACGCGCTGACGCGGACGGCAACGCGCTCGCCCGAATCGCAGGTGTCTGCGGCGTGACGAAACAAGCCGTCGCCGAGGCGACTCTGGTTCGCGATCGGGGTTATCACGCCGGTCTCCTCAGCCTCGCCGCCTTCCGGACGGCCAACGAAAACGACCTGATCGCTCACTGCCGCGCCGTCGCTGAGATCATTCCACTGGTTGGGTTTTACCTTCAGCCCGCCGCCGGCGGGCGAGTGCTGCCATATTCGTTCTGGCGACGGTTTGCGGAGATTGAGAATGTTGTCGCCATCAAAATCGCTCCCTTCAACCGCTACCAGAGTTGCGACGTGATCCGCGCCATCGCCGAAGCCGGTCGTGGCGACATCGCGCTTTACACCGGCAACGACGACAATATCGTGATGGACCTGCTGACCCCCTTCTGCTTCCAAGTGGGCGGCAAGTCGGTCGAGCGGCGGATCGTCGGTGGCCTGCTCGGCCATTGGGCGGTGTGGACGAAGAAGGCGGTCGAGCTTCACGCCGAGTGTCGCCGTGTCGCGAACACGGGCGAAGCGATTCCCGTCGAACTCCTGCGGCGAGCGGTCGAAGTCACCGACGCCAACGCCGCGTTCTTCGACGCCGCTCACAACTACGCCGGTTGCATTCCCGGCCTCCACGAGGTGCTGCGCCGGCAAGGTTTGCTCGAAGGCCTCTGGTGTCTCGACCCGAACGAATCCCTCAGTCCCGGCCAGCGTGAGGAGATCGACCGCGTATATCGCGCGTATCCGCACTTGAACGACGATGAATTTATAGCGCAACATCGGGATGAATGGCTTGGCGGCTGAACAGTCCAACCCCCGCCAATCCACGTGCATGAACACCATCGCTTCCGTCGAAGCCGCGTCGCTCGGCGTCCGGTATCCGGCGCCGAAGCGCTTCCTCTTCACGTTCCTGGCGAGGAGCGTGCTTTACGACGCACAGTTTAGCCAACTCAACCGCGACCTTGAATGAATATGAACGCTTTCTTTGCCCGGTGTTTCCGCGCCGCAGCGATTGGCTGCCTGTGCGTTATCTTCAGTGCCCGCGCGCAGCAATCGCCTGTGCTTCCCAAGGCCGTCATCGACGGCACCGGACCCGGTTGGTACGCGTTGAACAAAGATCATTTCGTCAACGTCAACTGCGATCCCGACACATGGACGTGGACGAATGGGATGGTCCATTGCACGGGCAAGCCCATAGGCGTGATCCGGACGATCAAGCTTCACACGAACTTCGAGCTGGTCGCGCAATGGCGTCATTTGCAATCGGGCGGCAACTCCGGGATTTTTGTCTGGGCTACGCCCGAATCGATTAAAGCCCTGGAACAAGGAAAAGGGCGGCTTCCCACCGGTATTGAAGTGCAGGTCCTCGATCACGGTTATACCGAGCAGTACGAGAAGCAGTCTAAAAAGAAGGCGGACTGGTTTACGACCAACGGCGACGTGTTCCCGACCGGCTCCACCACCATGGAGCCATTTCCTCCCACGTCGCCGGACGGCAAGCGGAGTTTTCCGAGAAAGAACCTGAGCAAGGGTGTCGGTGAGTGGAACCATTATTACGTCCGGGCCATCAATGGCGAAATCCGGTTGTGGGTCAACGGCGAGGAAGTGTCCGGCGGCACCCATGTCCGTCCGGCGACCGGGTATCTTTGCCTGGAGTCTGAAGGCGCGCCGGTCGAGTTCAAGGAGCTTCGAATTCGCGAGTTGCCTTAGCCGTAACGATGCAGTTCAAACCGCGAAATACGCGAAATACGCCAAAGAAGAGCAGGGCGAAAGCGTGATCAAGCGCGCGGAATTGCGGTCACCAAAACGTGAGCAACAACGAAAAAGGAAAAATGGCGCTTTTCTGCAAGTGTTTT
>QHPA01000152.1 GCA_003218935.1 Verrucomicrobiota bacterium | reverse complement strand
ATCGTGTGCGCTCAAAAGAAAAAGTTTTCTCCGAATCTACGGTTGACTCGGAATTTTGCGAGGCTAATGTCGATCCATCTCACAGTCTGGCGCCTATGGCGGCGACCAACATGCGACGACCATGAGAACAGTCGAAAAGTGCGGAGCGCCCGGTCGGCTCAGCCAGGAACATTTCTGTCCGGCATTCACTTTGATCGAACTGCTGGTGGTCATTGCGATTATCGCCATACTGGCCGGACTGTTATTGCCTGCGCTGTCGAAGGCCAAGACCAAGGCTCAAGGCATCCATTGTCTGAACAATTTGAAGCAACTACAACTCACCTGGTTGATGTTTGCCGGGGACAACCAGGAAACCCTTCCTGGCGATAACTGGCAAGCTGAGGCGAGCCACCTCCTGAACGCGGGAAACTGGATCACCGGCTGGCTGGCTCCGGAAAATGACACGCCGAACAATACGGACAACACGAATACGGTTTTTCTCCTGGACCAGCGCTATTCACAACTCGGCCCTTATGCCCAGGCGTCGGCGGTTTACAAATGCCTGGCGGATAAAAGCGTCGCCCGGATCAATGGAAAGGTTTACCCGCGGGTCCGCAGTATGGCGATGAGTTCCTGGATGGGGCCGAATGCTCCACCGTGGAATGACCGTTATCGTCTTTACGGCAAGACGAGCGATATTATTGCGCCCTCTCCGACCGACGCGCTGGTCTTTATTGATGAAAGGTCCGACAGCATTGATGATGGCTACTTCGCCATCGACATGACAACCGGTGGCGGGGCGCAACTGGTTAATCTTCCCGCCAGCTACCACAACGGCGCCAGTGGAGTTACTTTTGCCGACGGGCACGCTCAAATTCATAAATGGCGCGACCGCCGCACCGAGCCACCACTCAAGAAAACTTTCCAAAAGTTCATCGTCACGCCGAACAACGCGGATCTCGTCTGGCTGCAGGAGCACGCTACCAGCTTGAAATAGTCGCGGCGTTCCGCCGGGCCGGGTTCCGGCCATCGCGACAGTTTGAGGATGTCGCGTGCGACGGCCCGTGCCTTCAACCGGACGGCAGTAATCTGACAAACACGAACAACAAAGCCAGTCCACGGTTCAACTCCCAAGGAAAAGTTTTTGCAAAGTTCCCCTCCGGGGCTTTTAATCCCTGACGATGGATGCGCCCGAACCTTTAGGCACAACGTTCGCTGCGGAGAATCGCGCCCGCAACCAATCCGACCTGTCATGAAATGGTGGACGCTGCAGCAGCTCAAATCTAAGAAGCCGGAGACACGCAAGGTAGCGGTCGAAAGACTGTTCGCGGAAGACCCGGCCGAGGCGCTAAACCATCTTCGTGCACTCGCAAACGATCCCGACCGCGAAGTCCGCAAAGCCGTGGTTCAAGCGCTCGGGAGGACGAAAGACGAACAGGTCTTGATTCCCTTGATGAGTTCCCTGTGCGACCCCGACGTCGAAGTGAGGGAGGCCGCCGTCCTGGCATTATCTCAACTCAACGACTCACGGGCCATCGACCCGCTCATGCTCGCGCTCGACGACCCGCGACATGAGGTCCGCTGGCGCGCGGCCAGGGCGCTTGACGCTTTAGGTTGGCAACCGCCGAATGACGAACAGATTGTCCTTCGCGCACTGGCTGCCGGGGAGTTCGTCAAAGCCGTCGCCGTGGGCGGCGGCGCGGTGCAACGACGGGTGGCGCTGTTGCAGGACGAGCGCTATCCGAATCGCCGCGCCGCCGTCGAAGCCCTCGGCCAGATCGGCGACGCGCGCGCGATCAAGGCGTTGACCGCCGCGGTCAACGATGGGGATCCAACCGTGCGCGTTGCCGCCATTGATGCTTTGTGCGACGTCCGCGACGCGGCGGTGACCAAGGCGTTGGTGATTGCGCTCCGAGACACGGATCCGCATGCACGGGCGACCACCGCGACGGTTCTCGGCAAGATCGGCGACGCAAACGCGGTCGAACCCCTGCTGGCCTCGTTGAAAGATGTCAACTGGTCGGTGCGCAAAGCGGCGGTCGAAGCCCTGGGCCGGCTCAAGGATGCGCGTGCCGTCGAGTCGTTGACAGAGCTGCTCAAAGACCCGGACCACGACGTGCGGGAAGTGACGGTCGCGGCACTGGGTGAAATCGGCGAACCTCGGGCGGTCCAGCGACTGGTCCTGGCCCTTGCGGATTCGCAGTCGGCCGTGCGCCAACTGGCAGCGGCGGCTTTGCGAAGGATTGACTATCAGTGGGAAAAGTCCGCCGCCGCACGGCAAGCGATTCCAGAATTGAAAATCGCGCTCCAGAGCAACGAGTATTGGGTGCGGCAATCGGCGTCCGAGGTGATGGCCAAACTGGACAAGGTTTATGCCGCGGAACCGGAGTTGACCTCGATGAACACCGCCATCCGCTTGCGGCAGCAGGTCGCGATCGACGCGCTGTTCAAGGCCTTGAACGATTATGACCGCGATCTCCGTCTGGCGGCCGCCGAGGCCCTGGGCCGCATCGGCAACGCGCATTTAGCGAAGCCGCTGGTGACCGCGCTGGACGACACGGACCAGTGGGTACGGCAAGCTGCCGCGCGCGCGTTGGAGCGAATCGGCTGGATACCGGCCGACGACGCCCAACATGCGCAGCACCAGGCTGCGCTTCACCTCCGGCCTTGCGGCGCCTGAAGCGGGTCGAACATCGGATTTCGGCAGGTTGATTTTGCTTTTTTGTCCGGCGCAAATCCTCTACAAAACATGCGCCGAATTGTGCGGCCGATGCTGACGCCATCGCGGAAGCAAACTCGCCCGCCGGCCGCGGTCTCGCATGCCAACGAAGCGCACAACGGTTTTGTTCGTCGATGACGACCCAGGCTTTCTGGACGCCATCCAGAACCTGATGCGCGCTTACTCCGAGGGGCAGTGGGAAGTCCTCGTGGCTCCGGACGCAGCAGGCGCGCTGGCGTTGATTCGCGAACAAAAAATCGAACTGCTCGTCATCGACGTCCACATGCCGGTGATGGACGGCCTGCAATTCCTTGCGCTGCTTCATCGCAAGTATCCCCAGATTCTGAAAGTGGCGCTGACTGGTGACGCCACCGAGCCGTATCGCGCCGCGTGTTTGAGCAACGGGGCGGAACTTTTCCTGGAGAAGCCCGCCAGCCGGGAGGGTTGGCAGAATCTTTATTCGGCGCTCAACGAACTGATCAAGTTGCAACCGGAGGAAGGTTTCCAAGGCATGTTGCGGCGGGTCGGGTTGCAGGACGTGCTGCAAATGGAATGCCTGGCGCGCAGTTCGTCCGTGCTGGAAATTTCCACCGCGCACATGCAGGGAACCATTTTTGTCGTGGACGGCCAGATTATCCACGCGCAGGCAGGGGACGTCACCGGCGAGGAGGCGTTCAATTATCTGATGTCGCTCGGCGGCGGCCAATTCCACCTCAAACCATTCGTCGAGCCGCCGGCGCGGACCATCTCGGGTTCATGGGAATTCCTGCTGATGGAAGCGGCGCGCAAACGCGATGAAGCCAGCGATCCCCTGACGACGTCGCCCTTTCCGAGCGTCGAGCGGGCCGCAGCGGAAACCACCGCCGAGACGCTGGTCGCTCCAACACCCTCAGCCCCCGCTCAACACGCGGTCGAATCGCCTTCCGTTCCCGCCTTGGCAAGCGAACCGGTTGCTGAATCCGAAACGCTTCCTGCGGTGGATGAGGGTATGGCAGTTCATGCGCTGGAACCGGTTGAGGTCCTTCGCCCGAAGATCGACGAAATGCTGATCTGCTCGACGCAGGGGGACGTGCTTTACGAGTGGCAATGCGCCGATGCCAGCGCGCGAATCCGTTTCCTCCAGTTTCTGTCGCAAAAGTCGTGGCAACTGCGCCAGGGCCTTCCGACCGGTCACTTTGAACGCCTGGAAGTCGAGGGGATGAAACACCGGATCGTTACCCAGATCGAGCCTGACCGCGCGCTGTTCGTGCGCGCCAGCCGGGTGCCGGTGGAAAGCTGACGCGACACGCATGAAGGAAACACTCCACCAGTGGCTCGCCCGCCGGACTCAACTTCCCGGCGTCCTCGCGTGCGGCGTCCGTTATCCGGACAAGACTTCGTTCACCCAGACCTGGTCTGCCGACTTTCCGGCGCAGGCCCTGGACAACGCCTTGCGTTGCATGAGCGACGCATTTCAGGTGCTCAAAATCAACTTCTTCCCCCACGAACGCGCGCGGTGGGTTTACGAGCATGCCTTCCTCTACTGCGCCAGGCGGGACGACGGCATTTGCCTCGGCATTTTCACGGCCAAAGACCCGCAGACGTTTGACGCTGCCGCCGTCGAATATCTCGTCGAGGAGTTCCGCCTGCTCGACAACGCGACGCCGAAACAGGAGGCCAAAGCCTGACCGAGACAGCCAGCCTTCAGTCTCGGGGGCAATGAGAGTTATTCCAATGGCCTCCAGCGTGCGGCGGCGAGCGAGACCCGCATACCGACATAGAAGGCGATGACAAGAACTGTCTCAACCAGCAACAGCCACTTGAACCAGCCGCCAGACCATCCCCACAGAGCCAGTCCTGACAAGGCCATGGAGATGAGCATCACTCCGATCATGCTCAAGCCGCGAGCGGCGGATTTGGCCTCCTCGTTCGGCAAAGACAGAGGCACCGCCTTGCCACCGAGGCAGGGAATTAGAGCATATATCGGCAGGGCGATAATTCCCGGGAGCAAGAGAGGCAGGTGCAAATTCTCACCTGGCAGCAGCCACACCATCAGCCCGAACAAGACGAGCAAAGGGAAGGTTAGAAACCAGAAAACCGCCTGCCGGGCGCCGTGACACAGCGGCGCCGGTCCCGGCATCGGAGCG
>QHPA01000151.1 GCA_003218935.1 Verrucomicrobiota bacterium | reverse complement strand
GTCGTGACCAGCTTTGTTCGCATTGGCGGGGTTCTTATGATTTTCTCCTATCTGATCGTTCCGGCTGTGTGCGCAAATCTCCTGGTCGAGTCGCTCAAGGCCAAGTTGCTGGTCGGCTGGATGACTGCCACAACTGCAAGCGTGTTCGGCTTGTACGCTTCTTACAAGTTGGATCTGCCGACCGGGGCGGCTATCGTCTGCGCTTTGGGTGGCGCGCTGCTTCTGGTCGCCGTGGCTGCGGGATTTCGACGAAAGGCTTAGAAAAGGAAGGCTTCCGGACGGCGAAGCCGCAGGTCGGGCCGCCTACGGTTGGCCATCGATGCGGTAGGAAGTCCGCTCCCGGATCCAGGCCAGATCGGCGTTGCCGGGCGAGTCGTTCCAGTGCGCCAGAATGCGGCCGGTCACGGGCGGCGTCGTGCGCGAATCAACCCAGCGATGCGTTTCGCCGTGGCCGTCGGCGAAGGTGACCACGCCCTGACCGTTGTGCAGGCTTGCGGGATAGTGGTAGAACTGTTCCGGTTCACCGGGCATCCGCACCACAAACGCAGGAAAGCAGATGTTGTCCGGGTGAACCTCTTGAAAGACGAAGACGTCCGTTGGCGCTTTCATGTCCGACGACTTCGTGAATGTCCGGTAGTCCGGGTTCAATTCCTCCGGGTCGAGGGACCACCCCACGTATTCGTTCATCGCGTAGCTTCGCACATGCGGGATTTTGCCGACGTTTGGGACGTTCACGGTTCCCTTGTCTTCAGGACATTTGTAAATGGCGGCGGAACTCAGGTAGGAACCGAAAAGCGCATATTGCGGATCAATCAACAAGTGGGCGTTGGTGAATGCCGGATAATAGAAGTGGTCATCACCCGGGACCCAGAATTTCCTGAAAGCGCTTTCCGATGCGCTTGAACTCAAACTGATCGGGGAGCTTGGCACTCCATGACCGTTCGCTACCGCCGCTTCGCTGTTGTCGCCGTTGTAGAGACTCCAAGCGAGCAGAAGTTGCCGCTGATTATTGATACAGCGGGCGGTTCTGACTTGACCCTTGGCTTTGGCAAGCGCCGGCAGTAACAAACCTGCCAGGATCCCCATCACCGCCATTACCACCAACAGTTCGACTAAATTAAACCCTTGGCGTGAGTTTCTCGTAAACGAATTTCTCAGCATCCATTTGCTCGTACGTTACGAAGCATTTAGCACTGATGGTGCCATCCGAGTTTACCGCGAAAAACGGGCATTTTTTCAATGGCCTCCCCGGAAAACGACGCAACGACGATGCATTTGCAATGCGACAATCACGAAGCCAACTCTGCTGTTTTTTGATTCATAACGACATTTTACAATCCCAGATGTTGGCGCGCGTGGGCGAACGACGCTCTGACATTTTTGTCTTCCAACGCGAGTTGCTGTTCCGTGTCGAGACCGCTGGCATGAGGCAATGGCTGCTTCGCAGCGTTGCGGCGGACCATCGCAAGCGCCGTCGCCAGCTCGCGGGCGGGGACTGTTTTCATCGTGGCCCAATACTTCGGGCTCAGGCACGGAATCTTCAATGGATCGCGAGTGATCATCTCGAGGTTGAATTGAATCTTCGCGTTGGTGTTCTGCAGGAGCGCGATTATTTTTTCCAGGTCAAGGAAGCCGTCGCCCAACGGGACTTCAGAGAGCAGGAAGCCATCTTCATATTCCTGGACGGCCATGTCTTTCAGATGCGTTGAGAACGCGAAGGGGGCCAGTGCCTCGACCACTTCCATCGGATCTTCGAGCAGCGCGATGTTGTTGCCGGTATCGACACACAAACCGACGTGCTCGCTGCTGATTCGTTTGAGGAGGTCCACCAACTCCGGCATGCGCCAGTCCTTGTGGTTTTCGACGGCGAGTTTGATGCCGCGCTTTCGCGCGACCGGTTCCGCCAGCGTCAATGACTTCCACGATTGCTCGGCGAACTGGCCAAACGCTTGCGCCGAATCGAAAGTCTCGTAGCGACGCCCGCCCAACATCGCCGTGCGCACAACCTCCGCGCCGGCTTCCTTGGCCGTGTGAATTTCGCCATCGAACCGGGCAACATCGGACTCCTGTTTGGGCAAACTCAACTCGCCCTCCAGATACATCCCCAGAGCCTCCGCTCGCGTGCGGAGGCGGGTGGCGTAGCCGGCATCACGGCGACCGATGGCGACCTGGACACCGCCGGCGCCGAGTTGATGGCAGTATTCCAGAAATTCAATCGGGTCATGGAATCGCGCTTTCGGATTGCCTTCGCGGGCGGCCTTCCAGTGCAGGTTGTAACAGTAGGTGCAGACACCGAGGCGCTTCCGCTTTGTGTCTTCGGCGCCCAAAAGTGAAGTCGCCGCAGCCAACATTGGCGCTGCGCCGGCAACCAAACCAAGCATCTCTCTGCGAGTCATCGCCGATGAAGTCATTCGCGTTAATTCGTGTCCATTCGTGGTTTCAAATCAAATCCCAAGGTTTGCGCGCCTGCCGCGCGAAGAGTTTCGCTGCGTATTCCTTCGCAGAGGTTCCGGCCCACTCCTCGGCCCTTGCCAGATGGGGCGGATACAAATCGCACACGGCCGCGAACTCGACGTTCGGCACGTTGCGCATCAACTTCGCGTCGAACATTCCGCGACCGCCGCAACCGACGAGGCCAACACGTACCCGCTCGTTCGCGCCAAGCACGTGTTTCGCGGAAAAGGCGGTGGCGGACACAACCGCGCCGGTCTGTACGACTCGTTTGATGAATTGTCGCCGTTTCATGGAAATGGATCTCCTTTACTCATGGGACCTTCCCGCGCTACGCCACTCCCAACGCCCGCCATTCGGCATCCCATGGTTTGCGATACGGACGAACCAGCATTTTCGCCGCTTCCGCGTCGCCGACGATTTCTTCTTTCTCCGCGTCCCAACGAATCTTCCGGCCCGTGCGCAACGAAATGTTCGCCAGATGACACACGGTCGCGACGCGATGGCCGCTCTCCAGATCGGAGTTCGGTTCCTGCCGCGACTTCACGCAGTCGAGAAAATTGCGGACGTGCCGGACGTATTGGTCTTTCCAATCGCCCGTGGTGTCTTTGGCTGCTTCAGCCCAAAATTTCTCCCCGCTTTCTCCGGGCACGGGCTGAGGCCCGCCGACCGGATGTCCGCCGATGATGCGCGCCACGATGTTGATCGGGTCCTCTTTTTTATCCGGCGACATTTCAAAGCCGTCGCGGCCGAGAACCATCGTGCCTTTGTTTCCATGAAACGCCACGCCGCCCATGCCCGTCTGCGCCACACCGGCGGCGCACTCGCGAAACTGGCACACGGTCTGGAAGCCGGGGTATTCGATGATCACGTCCTGAACGTCCGGCACCTCGCAGTTGTCCTTCAGCAAGAATCGTCCGCCGGCGCTCGTCACGGCCGTTGGCCCTTTCACACCGGTGATCCAGTGGACCGTGTCGAGCGAGTGCTGGCCGAGGTTGGTCATCTGGCCGCCGGAGTAATCCCAGAACCAGCGGAAATGGTAGATGGCGCGGTTCGGATTGTAAGGCCGCTGCGGCGCCGGGCCGAGCCACATTTCATAATCCAATTCCGACGGCGGGTGTCCATCGGGCGGATTGCCAAATCCAGGCGTGACGTTGCGAAAATAGTTGCACTGAACGGAAACAAGTTCGCCGAGCCGCCCGCGGCGGATAAGTTCGCGCGCCTTTTGATAATGCGGGCCGGAACGTTGCTGGGTTCCGACCTGCACGACGCGTTTATGACGGCGCGCCGCTTCGACCATCCAACGCCCTTCGCGCACAAACAACGTCAGCGGCTTCTCCACATACACGTCTTTGCCCGCGGCGCAGGCCAGCATCGTCATCAACGCGTGCCAATGGTCCGGCGTCGCCACCACCACGGCGTCGACATTTTTGTCTTCGAGCAGCTTTCGGAAGTCCCGGTACTGTGCGACGTGGCCGCCGACGAGTTCCATCGTCGCTTCCATTCGCGGGCGGTACGTCTCGGCGACCGCCACCACTTGCGCGTCGGGCTGTGTCTTGAAATTGCGCGTGTGAATGCGCCCCACCAGACCAAAGCCGATCACGCCGATGCCGACGCGTTCGTTGGCGCCCAGGACGCGGTTCCATGAGGCCGCCGTCAGAGCCGCAGCAGTTCCTGCTTTGATGAAGCGCCGGCGAGTGAGGCGTCGCGGCTTGCCTGGTTTGTTCGAGTTGGTGTTCATATTAAGTTGTCTGGTGATTCCTGGAAACATGCCGACAGCCTAAATGAGCCCAAGGGGTATTCAATCCTGGAAAGAGCAATCGTCTCCGTCACGGCGGTGTAACTGACCTGCAAGTGGTTCGCGCTCGTATCCAGTTCAAGTCGGCGTTGTCGGGCTCCGTGTCCCAATGCATCAGCACGCTGCCGCTGACCGGCGGCATCGTGCGCGGGTCGGTCCACTTATGGGTCTCGGCGTGACCGTCTGCGAACGTCAGAATGCCGCAGCGATTGTGCAGGCTGGAAGGGTAATGGAAAAAGCCTTCCATCTTGTCAGGCATGTAAACCATGAAAGCGGGATAGCAGATGCTGTCGGGATTAACATCCTGGAAAGTGAACAGTTTGGCGGGCGAGACCAAATCGGATTTCTTGAGGAAAACTTTGTAGTTTGGAGTTAATTCCTTCGGCTTCGATCTTCCGGGCATTTAAAAGTTGCAGCCGACTGCAAGTAGGAGGCGAAAGCCGCGAGATGCGGGTCCAGCAGAAAGGCGTCGTTCGTAAATGCAGGCGCAAAAA
Source organism: Verrucomicrobiota bacterium (assembly GCA_003218935.1). Taxonomy (GTDB): domain Bacteria; phylum Verrucomicrobiota; class Verrucomicrobiia; order Limisphaerales; family AV2; genus AV2. Next base: position 2,790 of record QHPA01000151.1, on the reverse strand, counting down.
AATGGCTGTCTCCCGTCACCCAAAGCTTGATGCAGAGCTGGCCAAAAGCGGTCACGGGCGCATGCCCGTTCGGCACCAGACGATTGTCATGGTCGTCCGCATAAAGCGTCCACGCCAGGAACAACTGCCTCTGATTATTGATGCATTGGACGCGTCGGGCCTGCGATTTCGCTTTGGCCAGCACGGGCAACAACAAGCCTGCCAGGATGGCAATGATGGCAATGACCGCGAGGAGTTCGGTCGAGGTAAACCCGACTGTGGACAACCGTTGGCCGCACCGGTCATTCAACTTCGCTGATTCTGTTAGTTGCATCGCCTGACTCTTTAATGGCGGATCAACGTACTCTGAATGCATATCACCAGACCAGCGTGGCGAAAGGTGGGTCGAGACCTGAGAGCTTGCAGGGAGAAGACCTTACTGCTTTTGGTGTGTTTGTTGCGCCACTGGACCTGCTGGGATGAACTACACGAAACTTGATTGTGCGCCCGGAAGAAAAAGTGCGCGTCGAACGGTCCCATGTTTCCATTCATCCGGCTGCCCGTCTTTCCCCTTGCCGCTGCGTTACGCTTTCCGCATTCTCTCGCGCGAGATGGCTGAGCGGATGATTTCAGAAGTATTGGCCAAACCCGACGCCGCGTTGGAAATGACGCTGCGCCCGTCGCTCTTTTCCGAATTCACCGGCCAGGCCAAGGTCAAGGAACGGCTCGAAATCGCCGTCGCCGCCGCCCGACAACGCGGCGAGGCGCTCGACCACACCCTGCTGAGCGGCCCGCCCGGCCTCGGCAAAACCACGCTCGCTTACATCCTGGCCAAGGCGATGGGCACGAACCTCAAAACCACCAGCGGCCCGATCATCGAAAAAGCGGGTGACCTCGCCGGTTTGCTGACGAATCTCGAAGAAGGCGATGTGCTGTTCATCGACGAACTCCATCGCCTGCAAAAGACCATCGAGGAATACCTCTACCCGGCAATGGAGGATTTCAAGCTCGACATCATCATTGACCAGGGACCCAACGCGCGGAGTGTGCGCTTGAACCTGCCGCGCTTCACGCTCATCGGCGCTACTACGCGCAGCGGGCTGCTGACGGCGCCGTTGCTCACGCGTTTTGCCGTTCGTGAGCGGCTCGATTACTACCAGGCCGTGCAGTTGCAGCAGATCGTCGTGCGCTCGGCGCGGCTGCTGAACGTGGATATAGAACCAAATGGCGCGCACGAAATCGCCCGACGCAGCCGCGGCACGCCGCGCATCGCGAACAATCTGTTGCGGCGCGTGCGCGATTATGCGCAGGTCAAACACGATGGCCGAATCACCGCCAGCGTCGCGGACAAAGCGCTGGCGATGCTGGAGATTGACCAGAACGGCCTCGATGAAATGGACAAGCGCATCCTCGAAGCGGTCATCGTGAAATTCGGCGGCGGGCCGGTCGGCATCAATTCGCTGGCGGTTGCTGTGGGCGAAGAACCGGACACGATCGAAGAGGTTTATGAGCCGTATCTGATCATGGAAGGCTATTTGAACCGTACTTCCCAGGGCCGCGTGGCGACGGAGTTGAGTTACAAGAAGCTCGGACTCAAAGCCGCGGCCGGCGGACAGCCAGGACTGTTTTAGTCGTTGGCTTGATTGCGGGTCGTAAGTCGTAAATCGAATATTTAAAGATGCCCAAGCGCACTGACATTCACTCCGTCCTGATCATCGGCGCCGGGCCGATCATTATCGGCCAGGCGTGCGAATTCGATTATTCCGGCACGCAGGCCTGCAAGGCCCTCAAGGAGGAGGGCTACCGCGTCGTGCTGGTGAACTCCAACCCGGCCACCATCATGACCGACCCGGAGTTCGCAGACCGCACTTATATCGAGCCGATCACGCCCGAAGCCGTGGAAAAAATCATCGTGCGTGAATTGGAGGAGATGAAGCGGCTGGGCGTGCCGGTTGATTTGATGAAGGGGAGCGCGCCCGCCTCGGGCGCAGCCGAACGCGCCTCGCGTTTGGCATCCTCCCTCCCCTATAAACTCGTTCTCCTTCCGACGCTCGGTGGCCAGACCGCACTGAACACCGCGATGGCGCTGCACCGCAACGGCGCGCTCGAGCGTCGCGGCGTTGAAATGATCGGCGCCAAAGCCGAGGCCATCCACAAAGGCGAAGACCGCAAGGCTTTCAAGGAACTCATGTTGTCCATTGGCCTCGACGTTCCGATCTCCGGCACCGCCCACAACATGGAAGAGGCCCGCGCTGTCGTGGACAAGATCGGTCGCTTCCCGCTCATCATCCGGCCCGCGTTCACGCTCGGCGGCACCGGCGGCGGCATCGCCTACAACCGCGACGAGTTCGACGAACTCGCCAGGCGTGGCATAGACCTCTCGCCTGTCGCCGAAATCCTCATCGAAGAATCGTTGCTCGGCTGGAAGGAATACGAGATGGAGGTGATGCGCGACAAAGCTGACAACTGCGTGATCATCTGTTCCATCGAAAACTTCGACCCGATGGGCGTCCACACCGGCGACTCCATCACGGTCGCGCCCATCCAGACGCTGACCGACAAGGAATTTCAGATTATGCGCGATGCCAGCTTCGCTGTGATCCGTGCCGTGGGTGTCGAGACCGGCGGTTCGAACATTCAGTTCGCCGTCAGCCCGGACAACGGTCGCATGGTCATCATCGAGATGAACCCGCGTGTCAGCCGCAGCTCCGCGCTCGCGTCCAAGGCCACTGGCTTTCCCATCGCGAAAATCGCCGCCAAACTTGCCGTCGGTTATCTGCTCGACGAAATCAAAAACGACATCACGCGCGA
>QHPA01000150.1 GCA_003218935.1 Verrucomicrobiota bacterium | reverse complement strand
GGCAACCATTCCCTGACCTGCGACTGATGGCACCAGGCCATTTCTGCGATTTTTGGGAACGCATCCTCAACATCGACCGTAAAGTCAAACGAGTTCGCGCCGAACATGTAGCCGTCATAAACGTTCAGGATCACCGGCACGTTGCACGGCTTCGATTTCGTCTCGTCCGCGGGAAATTCCGGTGTGAAAGCGTGCGGCACGTTGATCATGTAAGCGACTTTGCGCACAGCTTCCGCCACGGCGACATGGTCAACGTGGATGCCCGCAAGCGCAGCGGCGGGCAACGGCGGGCAAAACAAATAGTCCGGCTCAAAATCCCGAATCGCTTTCCACAACGCCGCGAGCAGGTCGGTGGTCACCTGCAGGCACGCCTCGCGTGGAACCTCGCCGTTCGGGTAACGCAATGGTTCGAACTCATAACCGCCGATTTTTGCGGAGGCCAGTTGCTCTTGCAGGCGGATTCTGCCGGTTTCTTCCCGCGTCTGAAAATGATGCCCTGCCTTGCCATCGGTGCACACGATGACTTTGGCGCGGAGGCGGCGGCCGAGTTTGCGCTTCCACATCTCGAACGTGCCCGCGGCAGTGAATTCGTAATCATCGAAATGAGCGTGGATAGACAGGATATTCATTCGCTGCGCAGGCATCGAATCATAATCGCTCGATAGCTTTGTGATTCACTCCTTCTCGTCGGCCTCACCTTCTTCATCGTCACTCTGCCACCGGGGATAAACTTCGGAGCCCAACTCGCCACGGCGAATCAATTCCTGCAGATCGCGAATGATGGTACGGCGGGCGACTTTGAACTGACGGGACAGCGCGGAAATGTTTGGACGTTCGTCCGATTTCGCGAGCAGTTGACGGATTTGCGTCTGACGACTGAGGCGGTCGGTGGATCGGCTCAGCAATTCCTGCGCGTCCAGGCGCTTGGACCGCTCGAGCGCTTCGAATTGCCGGACGACCTCCGTCTGGCCGCACTCCGCGAGCGCGGTTTCAACCGTGCGCCTCAACTCATTCAAGTCCGCCGGTTTGGTGATGCAGTAATGCGCCCGCCGCGGCCCTTGCAACGCATGGATTTGCTGGTGCACTTCCAGAGCGCCGGAAACGATAATGATTGGCACGTACGGCAGCAGTTCCTTGAGCTCACCCAGATAGTCCAGGCCAAGTTCTCCCTTCGCCAGGGTAAATCTCATACTGGAGATCGTCGTCCTCGATAATGAGCAACCGCGGGCGGTTCATGGGTAGCCTCCTCGATTCCAGAATCGCGCATCGAAGACCGCCCCCCTCACCCGCCCTTCGGGCACCCTCTCCCCTTCGGAGGGCACCGCCATTGAATTAAGGCGGAATGGTTTCTTCCCGATCTTAATCGTAATCTTACTCTTAATCTCCAAGAACCTAAGCCGATCAAGATTACGATTAGGATTAAGATTAGGAGCCTGCCAGTGCGGTCCCGCTGCCGGGCTTAATTCAATAGCAGTGCCCTCGGAGCGGGAGAGGGACGGGGTGAGGGGGCGGTTCATGGGTCCGTGAATCTATCAGGAAAACCGCCGGATGCACGACAATTTGACTCGCCGGATTGGAATGCCACGGGCGCATGGCCGATCAACTTTCCGAATCGTCGGCAGCCGGGATGAGGATCGTGAAAGTGCTTCCTTTGCCTTGCGTTGACTCCACCATCAGGCCGTAGCCCATTTCCTTCGCGATTTCATAGACCATCGACAAACCCAAACCGGTGCCGTGACGCGTGGAAAAGGCCTTGGTTGTGAAAAACGGCTCGAATATTCGCGGCAGGACTTCGGGCGCGATGCCGGAACCGTGGTCCTGGACAGAAATGTAAATGAGTGGCGGCTGGGCCGCCGGCGCAAGCACCAGATTCGACGGCGCCCGTTCCAGCCGCCCGGTGCGCAGCACGATCTGCCCGTGGCCCCCCATCGCGTCCGCCGCGTTGAGGATGAGATTCAGCAACATCTGCTGAATCAATTCGCCAAGGCCCCGGATGTGCCCCGCAGGCGTGCCCGGCTCCAATCGCAGTGCGGCTTCGTGTTGAAACTGGTCACCCAACAGCTTTTTCATCTCGGAAACGAGCTGATTTACGTCGCACAGCTTTTCCTCTTTCCCCGCCCGGCTGAACCCCAGCATCGCTTTTACGATACCGGATCCCTGCTCGACCATCGTTTTGATTCGATCGACGCGGGTCCGGATTTTCTCAGGATCGTCAAGGTTGGTTTCGATGATTTGCGCCGAGCCTTTGATAATGGAGAGAATGCTGTTGAAGTCATGCGCGATGCCGGCGGCGAGCGTGCCCAGCGCCCGCATTTTCTGGCTGTGCAATAATTCCTGGTTTGCACGCTCCAGTTCCTTCGTCCGCTGCGCCACGATTTTTTCCACCACCGCATAACTGCGCAACAGGCGCAAATGGCGGTTCACTGCCAGCCATGCGAGAAACAGGGTCACGATGGCGCCACCCGCGGCGATTCCGATCAGCCGTGGTTCCCGGAACCACGGAACCACCGAAATAAACTCGTAAATTTCCGGCTCCAGTTCTTCGTTCCAGTTGCGGTCCATGGCGCGGATGGCGAACCGATGTCTGCCCGCTGCCAGATTGGTAAACGTTGCCGACCTTTCGGAGGAATACGGCGACCAGGGAGCTTCATCCAGCCGATGCGAAAACAGTAAGCGGTCCGGCTGCGTGCAGTCCCATTTGTCCCGTCCTTGAAAATTGAAAGCGACCTCCTCCGAATCATAGACCCGCTTCGGGTTTTCCGCGCTGGTGATCGAAGCAACCGGCGGATCAGTCACTGGCAATCCTTCCTGCACGCTGTTGGCCATCCAAGAGCCATCCGCGAAACGCCACACGCCGCCGGCGGACGCGACCCAGATGCTCCCGTCGCGGGCCTTGAACATGGCGTGGATCTGACCCAGCCCGAAGCGCGTCGCTGACCAGGTCCTGCCGTTGAACTCGGAGATTACGTCCTCGCTGGCGTACCAGATTTTGCCTTTGCCCGCTTCGAGAAGTTCAACCGAGTGTCGTTGCGCGGCGGTCGTCTGCTGGAAGGTCCTGGTCTTGTTGTCCCATACGCCGAGGCCAAGGTTGCTGCCAAGCCACACCGCCTCATTCTCGGTCGTTCGCAGGAACACGAGTTCATTGCCCAAACTCCAATCCGCCTTCGGCTCAAAGAACGCGTCAAAGTTCTCACCGTCGAACGTCTCCAGGCGAAAACCGCCTGAAGAGTCCGGCGCGACCGTCTGAGCGCAAAGATTGGTTTTGAATTCTCCGAGGATGGCGCGGACCTCCCGTCCGGCCGGATGAACGACCGGCAAAAACACACTCGTTCGCGGATCAAAAAGGAAAACGCGACCGACCGAACTGATGATAATCCGACCATCCGGAGAATTGTAGAGCGCGCTGGAAGGCTGGAACGCAGGCGAAAAGCCAACCGGCCATTTGAAAGTTTGCAGTTGCCCGTTTCGCAATGCCAGCAACCCGTTCGTGCCTGCGAACCAGGTCCCGCCTTTGCGGTCTTCGAGCATGCTGAACACGGGCGCATCGACCGAAACCAATTCGGGCGGCACGCGCCAGGTCTGCCGCGAATGCCGCGCCAGACCTTCGGTCGTCGCCAGCCAAAAGACGCCGTTGGGTTCCGCGGCCACATCGTTATACTGCGGGGCGCGCAAACCAGGGACGGGCACCGTTTCCCAATCGCTTGCTCGTCGCTTGAACAGCGCGCTGCGGTTCGCAGCCCAGATGGTTCCGTCCACGTCTCGCCAGGCGTAGCGGGTCTTTTCGGGCGCTGGAACCGGCGTGGCCCAGGTTTGGCCGTTGAAATACAGCACGACCTTGCCGCCGCTCAACGCCGAGTCGGCCACGACGGTGACGCCGCCTTCGTCGTCTTCAAAAGGTCGGTCCAGGTTTTGGACCCGCCAGGCCGGTTCAACCGGGAAGGACTGCCACAACGACTCCGGCGTCAAACGCCGGACCGGGCCCGGCAGTTTGGCCAGGCCGTCGCTGCCGCTGAGCCAGGCGCCGCCGTCGCGCGCCTCGACCATCTCGTTGAATCGTCCCAGTTTCGTCTCTCTGGCCTGGCGAAGGACGATGGTTCTGTTTTGTCCGGAGTCGAATTCCAACAGCCGGTCCGGCAACACCGCCAATAAATGGTCCCGTTCCGCGGGCAACAGCGGTACCGGGCGGACCAATCGAAGCCCGCTCGATTGATTTTCCGCGTGAATCTCACTCACCGGATACTGCACCCATTGATCGCGCCGGTATTCCATTACGCCGTCCGCGTAAATGCACCAGATTTGGCCGGACCGACTTTCGTACAGCGGATAGTTGCCGCCCCCGGAAAAAGGAATACTGCGCGCTTGAAAGCCCTCCAGCCAACTGGCCGGCCCGCTGCTATGCTTCGCCCAGACATTGCCGCGCGGACTCACGGTCACCGCAACCACGGATGAATCGGCCAGGCCGTCTGCAGCCCGGTAAACTCGCCACCGCGAACCCCCTTCCGAGCGGCAGCGCAACGGGAAATTCAGCAGCAAGGCGGCCAAAAACAAGACCCAACATTTGCGCGCCATAATTTTTACCGCCTCGAGCGATCTGATTCCGTCGGTTTAACCGTTAAAACGATTGCCCGGCTGCCCGATGGACGCAAGTCAAAGCTGGGGCCGTAGTCAGAGAGATCGTGGCGCTTCGCTTTCCTTCGTCGAGCGCGTGTGCGGTTGGGCGGTGTCCTAATTTCAATTCACGTGCATATCCGGAGTCCTGAAATGCTCCCGGGCGACGGCAGTCGCAACGCCGTTCGACTGCCGCACATCCTTAACCACTGCACGCACTGAATCTCTCGGCATGTAACGATCCGCGTGCTGCGATAAAGGCTCTCCGAAATACTTTGTGAAAACCGTTATCAAGCGAGGGCGCGCCTCAGCCCAAGCCGCTGTCTTTTCCTGCAAGAAGGACTCAAGGAATTGTTGTGGCGTAGTCATACGGCCTAACGCAAAGCTGACCGATGACGAGGAGCGCGCCAAGGACGTTCGCATTGGACAATTCGGCTGACCGCGCTCCTCGTCATTCGGTCCAGCGTCTAGGCTGCGGTGCGTCATAAACTATCTGGCTGAGGCGATAGCAATAACCGACGCAACAATCGCGACAGCAGCCACGCCGACAAACATCCAGCCTAGAACTCGAATCGCTGGACGAATCTCCCTTTGCTCTGGCTGACGTCGGAGACTGAACCACAAGCCCACCGGCAAAAACAATATGCCGAGGGAACGATAGCCGCCCCCAAATATCGCCAGCGCGAGAAGAAGCGCAGCCGAGACGACGCTCACCCACGTCCACTGCTTATTCGTCAATGTCATAGCGTGTGAATTGGCCAACGACGGCGCTCAGCGACGCGCCGCCAACGACTCACGACTGCAACCGAGGAGCAAAAGTTGGGCGACATGGTCACGAACAAACTCCTCTCTTCCAGGCTCGGCAGAACTCGAACCAGAAATGCGCCGCGAGGCCGGAAGAAAACAGGACATACAAAACCGAAAGCGCGGCCATGAGCCAACCAATCAGCGCGACGTGCCGGATCGTGTCCCAAAACCACGGAAGCACGACCAGCAAAAGAACGATGCTGATACCGCCCGCCCAGGTGCAAACGTAGGCGAGAGTGCCCGAACTGAAGGACATACGGTCATTGATGAACAAGCCGCACCACGAAAGCGCCAGCACAATCTCCACGCCAATGAAGAACCAGCGCCGCGTCCGATACTCTGTCCGGTCGCTCCATTCCTGACTCGTCATCCCCCAAGCGACCCAGGCTGCGGCGATGATCCAAATGCATCCAATGATTCGGTTGTATGCCATAGCGCGGTCGAGTGGTCTAACGAGGTGAGCTCAGCGACCCGGCGCACGGGACGCACGAATTGCAACCACGACGCTCACGCCGGCGCTGCAGCGCATGGTCAGGCATCGTCTTCAATCAATAATGCTCCACTCCAAATACGGCTTGGAAATCTTGCTCACTGTGTCGGTTGGCCGCTCGTCCACGATGCTCTGCTTCGGGTCTGCAAGCGTGAAATCAACCTCAACCTTGATGTAGGGACAACGGCGGTGAACGAATGTACGATGCTTGGCGGTAGAGATCCCGCCTTCGGTGGTGAATACCTTCAACAACTCCGTGCGTGTCGTGCCGGGGGTAATCTTCTTCCACTCCGTGAGAATGTCCGACATCTGCGTCGTGAGGTTCTTGTCTACTTAGTCGCCAGCGCGAGATGGCGCGACAAGGAAGCCAAGAGCGACGACGGCCAACAAAACAAGGGTGAGATTTGTCATAAATGTGCCGAGATGCCTAACTTTTATTCAACACCCGCCGGCTCGTTTATTGAAACCAGCCTTTCGACCGAATTGGAAAGTCCCAACTTGTTCATAATCAACCAAACCTGCCTCGAATATACGACGGCCGGTTCGTTGATTCAATCCAGTCTTCTAGCCCGATCCATAAATCGCAACCAGCTCTTAATCAACAAATCCTCTCTGATCAACGACTGCCGGTTCGTTTAATCAAACAAAATCCCAATGATGGGGGACTGACTTCGGGCTGCCCCTCGATAGCGTGCAAATGAAGTTCTTCGTGCGCGAACTCCTAGACGCAACTCCTCGGAGCCGGGTCGCGGGTCAAGGTGGAAGCCGAAAGGAAACAGGGCGGAACAACCTTGACGCGCCGACCGGCTACCCACAATTGAACCTCCGATTCACGCGCACGACCCCACGCGACTGCGCCATGATATGAGCGGAGCATCCGCCAACATCCGACCAAGGCGAATTTCTCGCGGTCGTCTCGCCTTCATCCGCATGCGACAAAGGGATGACACCATCCCCTTCGCCATTCGGCCAATGAAGCGAGCCGCATTCGCAGCACTTTCAAAAAGCGACAAAAGACGGCGACAGATTTGCCGCAATTTGTTGCCTTTTGACATGAATATTTGTCGCCATTTGCCACCTTTCAAGGCTGCAGGTTGAAAGCCGTTGACCAATTCAACCATGCTCAACGCATTTCAAGCGCCCGATTCAACGCCGTTCAACGCTCGTGAACCTTGCGCAAACGCGCACAGCGCGCCATCAGGCGCACGCAACGGCCTCGGCTCCACGTGAATCACGCCCGTGATTGTATGGCTTCGCTGCGCTTGTCAATGATGCTACGGGTCGCCTCGAACAGCATCTCTCGCCTCTTCCGTTCCTCATGTGACAATGCTCGCTCGCCAGGAGGGGAGGCGCTTAAGGATTCACGCGGCGAGTGTGGCAGCCGGCTGGCTGATGAAAAGATGAAACATCTGTGCAAGGAATGGGAATAACCGGCGCAGCAGGCAGCCAACAGGCGAATGCGCAGCGATGCGCCAGCATCGCCACGCAGCCCGGCACGGCGGCCAGAGTGCCTACAAAGCAAGACCGCGACTCCCGATAGCACGCCGACCGTCAAAGATTCGGACGCGTTTCCGCCGAAACCAGCAACGCCACTCTAGCAGTTAAAAGAAAAAAAACGTGAGCGTTGTACGGGGCGACGAATGGACGAACTGCCGGCACACGACTGGCGCGAACATGAGCAACTGCTGGTTTAAAAATCGGACCCGTTTCCGGCGCATCGGTGGCTCATCAATGGC
>QHPA01000175.1 GCA_003218935.1 Verrucomicrobiota bacterium | reverse complement strand
CCAGTGCGGTCAGGATGACGGGTCGCGACCGTTGGACCGTGGCCTCGATAATCGCATGATATGGATCAAGACCATTTGCTTGATTGGAATGAATCTGGCCGATCAAAATGAGTGTGTTCCGCATCAGGATTCCCGACAGACCGATCAGACCGAGAATGGCATTGAATCCAAAAGGCTGCTGAAAAAGGAGCAGCGTCGGCACTGCGCCAAATCCGAGTGGACCGGTCAGCATCACCATCCACATCGCCGAGAATGAGCGCACCTGGATGATGATGACCGTCAGCATGAACAGAATCATGATTGGAAAAAGCGGCGCGAGTGCTGAGTTGGCTTTCGTTGCTTCCTCAATCGAGCCCGCCATTTCGATGCGATAATTTTCCGGCAGTGATTTTCGAAGCGGCGCGAGTTTGGTCCAAATCGCGGTGGAGACATCCGGCGGCTGAGTTGTTTCGACATTGTCCCCGCGCACGGTGATTGTAGGAACGCGATCACGCCGCTTGATGAGAGGGTCTTCCGATTGAATCTCGATTCGTCCGATCTGGCTTAACGGAATCGCTTTTCCATTCCGAGTCAGAATGGTGAAGTTTTCCAGCTTGGTCGGATCGAGTCGCTCCGGACCTGCGCTTCGCACGACTACGTTTACCGCGCGAATGTCCTCGCGAACCTGAGTGATGGTTTGGCCGTTCAGGAGAAATTGCAACTGCTGCGCCGCCTCTGCGGGCGAGAGACCAATGAGTTGCAATCGCTCTTGATCCAAAACGAAGTGCAACTGCGGCACGCGTTCGCCCCAATCCACATTCACCGTGCGCAGGTTCGGATCGTTGCGCATGATTTCTTCGACGTTGTGGGCGATTTCCCGGAGTTTTGTCGGATCAGGCCCCGTCACCCTAAAAGCAACGGGGAAGGGCGAGTAGGGGCCGAACACCAACTGCGTCGCGCGAATCCTCGCGTCCGGTGCCAGACCATCGGCGGCCGCTTGACGGAGGCGTAATTTTAGATGGTCCCTTGCCTTCGCATTCGGCGTCAAAACCACAATCTTCGCAAAGGAGGGATCGGGCAGCTCCGGGTTGTAGGAAAAGAAAAACCGTGGCGCACCCGCGCCGATGTAGGCAGTCACGATCTTCGCTTCGGGTTGTTGCGACAGCCATTGTTCAATCTTCTTGGTCGCGGTGCTCGTTGTCTCAATGCTCGTCCCCAATGGAAGCTGAACCTCGACCAGCAATTCAGGCCTCACAGCCACCTGCGGACTCGTGCCTTGTAGGCCAAGTAGTCCGTGCCAAACTTCTGCGACATGACTTGTTCTTCCGGCGCGATCTGGAACTTGCCAATGTATAGAAAGAATGCGACTGGTCCAGCGATTGCCCACGGTGCGGACAAGAGGACGCACCATGCGACCAGCATGAGCAGGAGGCCCACATACATCGGGTTTCGCGTGATGCGATAGACGCCGGATACGACGAGGGATGACGCATTCTCGGGTTTCCTTGGATTCACAGTCGTTTTCGCTTGCCGAAAGGCAATGGCGCCAGCAACGCTGAACCCTGCACCAGCAATTGCGAAGAGGACTACAAGTGAAATGCGAACCGTAGTGGGCATTGCGAGCGCGACCGTGGCCGACGATATGAGCCACATAGCCGCTGCCAAGATTGCGGCAGTGATGGGCGGTGGAACTTTGAGTGCGAGTGTTGACATGTTGGTTGTGTGATGGCCTAACTTCTGTTTATGCCGCCGTTGGAGATAAAGGTTTTCTTTTTGCGTTAGCGAAAATCTTCCCGACGCAATGCGCGATCCATTCCTACTGCGGCAAGTGAGCCTCTCGACACGGCAAAGGAGATATGTTGCAGTGGGTGTATCATATCGCCGCCAGCGTAGACGCCTGGAACGCTTGTTTGCCCGAAGTCATCTACTTTGACCGTTCCAAAATCGGTAAATTCGCAGCCTAGCTGTTTCGCTAAGACTGAGTGTTGGTGTTGTTTCGGACGAATGAAAATAGCTTTGCGGGCAAGAGTTTCACCATTCGCAAAAACAATATTTTCAAGCTGCCCGTTTTTTCCCTCAACGCGAACAATCCGTTCCTCACGAATCGCAATATTGTTCTTAGATAACAGTCTGCTCTCATCTTCGGAGAGTGTCGCGCCGTCGGTGCAAAGCACTAGGTCATCGCTCCATCCTTTGAGCAATTCGGCAAGTTCAATCCCGCCAAAAAGCGCAAGCGGCTGATCGCGCACTTCCCAGCCGTGACAGTACGGACAATGAAAAATGCTTTTGCCCCACAATTCCTTAAAACCTTCAATCTCCGGCATTTCGTCAACGACTCCGGTTGCCAGCAATAATTTGCGGCAAGCTATGCGAGTTTCGTCATCCAGTGTGATTTCAAAACCTTTGCTGTGCGCTTTTGCCGATTTAACTCCGACCGAACATAACTCAACCGTTTCGTAAGGGCGCAATTGTTCGCGTCCAATTCGCACAAGCTCGGCGGGCGTAGCTCCGTCACGAGTGAAAAAGCCGTGTGATTCGTGAGCGACCGCGTTCCGTGTTTTTCCCGTATCAGAAACGAGAACGCGACGGCGCGACCGTCCTAAAAGCAGCGCGGCACTCAACCCGGCAGAACCACCGCCAACAATTACAACATCATAATTTTTCACAGCCGTCCCAGGGGATTTTGATAAAATGGGCTGGAACTTCTTGCGTGCTCCTGCCACACGGCAGGGATGAATCAACTCAAAACAGCCCCAGCCCGTTCCAAGTTCAGCATCTTGCAACAGATTTGCAATTTTATTCCCCAGCACCTGGTCTCCAAAATTGCGCGCACAACCGGGGCGGAGGATAAGTCGCGCACTTTCAAGCCTTGGAGTCACGTGGTCAGCCTCGTCTATGCGCAACTGACCCATAGCATCGGTCTCAACGACTTGTGCGATTCTCTGCACCTGCACTCGGGGCCGCTGGGGAGCATTCGTGGCGCAACGGCGCCCAGCCGTAACGGGCTTTCCAACGCCAACCGGCAACGGCCCGCCCAGATGACCGAGCAACTTTTTTGGCAGATGATGAAACATTTGGGCCAACTGTCGCCGGGCTTTGGGGCGGGACGGAGCCGGGGTCGGGCTTTCCGCTTCAAGATGCCCATTCATGTCGTGGACACCACGGTCATGGAACTGGTGGCCAATTGCATGGACTGGGCCAAGCACCGACGGCGCAAGGCCGCGGCCAAAACCCACATGCGACTGAACCTGCAAAGTCTGCTGCCCAACTTTGTGATCATCGACACCGCCGGTGAGCACGACAACAAGCGGGCGCGGGAACTGTGCGCCGGGGTCCAGAGCGGTGAAATCGTCCTGTTTGACAAGGGTTACGTGGACTTCGCGCATTTGCGGGATCTCGATGAGCGCGCTGTCTTCTGGGTCACCCGCGCCAAAGACAACATGGCCTATGAGGTCCTCAGAAGGATGCCCCGATCCAAGGACCAGAAGATTCTTGAGGATAAAATCATCGTGCTGAGCAATCCGAACAAGCCTGCGCCCCAACTGATGCGCCGCATCGTCGCCTTGGTGGAAGTCGACGGGCAGGAGCGGGAGATGGTTTTCCTGACCAACAATCTGGAGTGGAGTCCGCGCAGTGTGGCCGACCTCTACCGGTGCCGATGGCAAATCGAGGTCTTCTTCAAACAGATCAAGCAGACCTTGCAGTTGGCGGATTTCCTGGGGCACAACGCCAACGCGGTGCGCTGGCAGGTATGGATGGCGCTTCTGGTCTACGTGCTGTTGCGCTTCTTGAGTTACTTGTCCAAGTGGTCGCATAGCTTCACGCGGCTATTCACCATTTTACGGGCGGTGATGTGGGCCAAACTCGATCTGCCGGGATTACTTGACTGCTATGGGACAGCCAAGGGGAGCTTCCGCAATCTGGCGCGACCGGACCAGGCGTATTTCCCAGGCTTTCTATGAACTTGTGGGACAGCAGACCAGCCAGACAAGAGCGTCGGAAGCAATGCTGGTGTAGAGTCATGTGAAAATTCTAAATCACCTTTCGCCATCAACCCTGTTATTCCTTCGGAAACCGAGAGGAATTCCTCAACCTTTTCGGCTTCGGGGATGGCTGTGATAATTTTTCATTTGTCTCATCCTTTCATTTCAGACATAGCCCATGCGAACCTGCGGATCAATCTCGCGCGTGCTCATGGAATCTCAAAACATCGTGTTGGCGTTGGCCGCGGTTTCAGGAACAGGCTGCAACACGTCCCAGTGCTCCAGGATTCTGCCATCAGAATCGAACCGGAAAATGTCCACGCCGGCGTGCTCTTTGCCGCCCCAATTCAGATAGCGCACATGAATGAAGGCCAAATCGCCTTCAACGGCCATACGCTTGACCTCACAGGGAATACTGCCCGCTTGCCGGAGGTAGCCTTCCAATGGTGCTGTCCCGTTTGGAAAGAGCGGATTGTGTTGGATGTATGCACCGGCGACCAAGTTGGGCAGCAAGTCGGCTTTGCCTTGGTTGAACACTTCCCCGTAGAGGGTATCGAGCGTTCGTCTAATTTGTTCCTTGTCTGGAGCGTGAAGAATGGATTGTTTCATAACTTGCGTCCTTTCATGGTGGTCTTGGTTGTGGTTTGTGTGGTTGCGGTGATTGTTTACTGTTGGCCATCGTTACCGCGAACGGAATCCAACAGGGATCACTCGATACCAGATGGCATAGAGCGCGGGCAGGAAGGCAAGCGTCAATACCGTGCCAACGGCTGTGCCGCCGATCAACACATACGCCATTGATCCCCAGAACACGGAATGCGTGAGCGGAATGAACGCCAGCACGGCGGCCAGCGCGGTTAGAATTACGGGGCGCGACCGTTGGACGGTCGCCTCGATGATCGCGTGATAGGGATCAAGGCCGTCGGCTTGATTGGAATGAATCTGACCGAGCAAAATTAGGGTGTTCCGCATCAGGATGCCGGACAGGCCGATCAGGCCGAGGATGGCATTGAATCCGAAAGGCTGATGAAAAATCAGCAGCGTCGGCACTGCACCAATCAGTCCGAGCGGGCCGGTCAGCATCACCATCCACATGGCCGAGAAGGAGCGCACCTGAATGATGATCACGGCTAGCATGAGCAGGAGCATGATTGGAAAAAGTGGCGCGAGCGCTGAGTTGGCTTTCGTGGCTTCCTCAATCGAGCCTGCCATTTCGATGCGATAATTTTCCGGCAGTGATTTTCGCAGCGGCGCGAGTTTGGTCCAAATCGCGGCGGAGACATCCGGCGGCTGAGTTGTTTCGACATTGTCCCCGCGCACAGTGATGGTGGGAACGCGATCACGCCGCTTAATGAGTGGGGCTTCTGATTGAACTTCAGTTCGTCCGATCTGGCTCAATGGAATCGGCTTTCCGTCCCGCGTCGTGATGGTGAAATTCTCCAGCTTGGCCGGATCAAGTCGCTCCGGACCTGCGCTTCGCACGACTACGTTTACCGCGCGAATGTCCTCGCGAACCTGAGTGATGGTTTGGCCGTTCAGGAGAAATTGCAACTGCTGCGCCGCCTCTGCGGGCGAGAGACCAATGAGTTGCAATCGCTCTTGATCCAAAACGAAGTGCAACTGCGGCACGCGTTCGCCCCAATCCACATTCACCGTGCGCAGGTTCGGATCGTTGCGCATGATTTCTTCGACGTTGTGGGCGATCTCGCGCGCCTTGACGGGATCAGCCCCCGTCACTCGAAACGCGACCGGGAAAGGCGAGTAAGGGCCAAAGACCAATTGCGTCGCGCGAATCCGCGCTTCCGGCGCGAGGCCATCGGCGGCGACCTGGCGAAGGCGCGATTTGAGGTGATCCCTTGCCTTTGCATCCGGCGTCAAAACGACAATCTTCGCGAACGAGGGATCGGGCAGCTCCGGGTTGTAGGAAAAGAAAAACCGTGGCGCACCCGCTCCGATGTAGGCGGTCACGATCTTTGCTTCGGGTTGTTGCGACAGCCAATGTTCGATCTTCCTGGCCGCGGCGCTCGTCGTCTCGATGCTTGTTCCTAACGGAAGCTGAACCTCAACCAACAATTCCGGCCGGTCCGAGTTTGGAAAAAATTGTTTCTTCACGGCCGCCATGCCTCCGCCCGCCAAGAGAAACGCGCCCACGACAATCCCTGCCACCGTAAATTTTTTCCGCACGCACCAAGTGATGAATCGGCGCAGCCGCTGGTATCCCGGAGTGGAATAGATTCCCGCATGACCTCCCTTTACGGTCTTGATCTCCGGCAGAAGTTTCACGCCGAGATACGGTGTGAACACCACCGCCACGATCCACGAAGCGATCAAAGAGAATCCGACGATCCAGAAAATGTTCCCGGCATATTCTCCCGCAGTCGAACGCGCAAAGCCCACCGGCAAAAATCCGATCACAGTGACGAGCGTCCCAGCAAGCATCGGCGCTGCGGTGTGACTCCAGGCATAAGCCGCGGCTTGGATGCGATCCATTCCTTCCTCCATCTTCACCACCATGGATTCGATGGCAATGATGGCATCGTCCACCAGAAGGCCCAGCGAGATGATGAGCGCGCCCAACGTAATTCGGTCGAAATCCCGATCCGTGACCATCATGATCACAAACACTGCGCCCAATGTCAGCGGGATTGCCGCGACCACGACTATTCCAACTCTCCACCCCAAGCTCAGCAGACTGACCAGCATCACCACGCCGACTGCCATCGCGAACTTGATCATGAATTCGTTGACCGCCGAGCTGATGTTGACCGCCTGATCGGTGATTTTTTTCAGGCCGACGCCCAATGGCAGGCTGGATGAAATTTTCTCGCTTTCGGTGCGCAGGGCATTGCCTAAATCCAGCCCGTTCCAGCCCTCCTTCATCACGACACTCAGCAACAGGGACGGCTCGCCATTGTGTCGAATGACGAACGTCGCCGGGTCTTCGTAGCCTCGCGTGACCTCCGCGATGTCCGACAGCTTGAAGCTTTGCTTGCCGGCTACGATTGGGGTATCGCGAATTTTTTCAATGTCGGTGTATGCCCCGTCTAGTCGGATGAACACCTGCGAG
>QHPA01000174.1 GCA_003218935.1 Verrucomicrobiota bacterium | reverse complement strand
GCTCCGGCGTGGTGGATCAGCGTTTCGCCAGCTTTGGGCTGTCGTTGATCGCCACGGCTTCTTGCGGCGTGACTGGCATCCCCGGACGGACGCGTTGCAGGCCGTTAACGACCACCATCTCACCGGCGTTGAGTCCGGAACGGACAATGCGTTTGCCGTCAACAACCGGACCGAGCTTCACCGAGCGATACTCGACGGTGTTCGTCGAGCTCAACGTGAGCACAAACTTTTGCGCCTGGTCGGTGCCGATGGCGCGTTCGTCCACGAACAAAGCGGGATGCCGCTCGCTCAACGGCACGCGGATGCGCGCAAACAGACCTGGCACGATGCGGCCGTCGCCATTTGGAAACACGGCGCGCAACAGAATGCTGCCGGTGTTGGGATCGAGACGGTTGTCGAATGACTCGAGGTAACCGCGATGAGGGAAGTCCTGTTCGTCGGCCAGTTGCAGTTCGACCGGAATCCTGCCCTCGCCGTCGGTCTCAAGCTTCCTGGCCTGGGCTAGTGCATTAAACTTCAACAGCGAGTTCTCGTCGATGTCCGCATACGCGTAGATTGGATTCACCGAAACAAGAGTCGTCAGCAGCGATGCCGCTCCCGCGATGCCGCTGACGTAATTGCCCTCGGTCAGAAGGGCGCGGCTGACGCGTCCGTCGATTGGCGCGCGGACTTGCGTGTATTCGAGGTCGAGCCTCGCGGAATCGAGCGCCGCCTGCGCCGCCTGCAAGGCCGCCTTGGCTTCCTGATAGCGCGCCTGGCGGGCGTCGGATTCTTCCGTCGAGATGGCCTTGTTTGCCAGGAGTTGCGGCGTACGGTCGGCTTCACGCCTGGCGTTTTCCAGGTGAACCTGGGCCTGCTCGAATTCGGCGTGCCGCCGATCAAACTCCGCCTGATGCCAGCGCGGGTCGATAACGAAAAGCACCTCGCCTTTCTTCACCAACTGCCCCGATTGGAATCGGACTGTCTCGATGTAACCGGAAACGCGTGGACGGACGTCAACCGATTCCACCGCTTCGGTCCGGCCGGTGAATTCGTCCCATTCGACAATTTCCTTCCCTTCAGCCGACGCGACCGTAACCGAAGGTGGCGGCGGGTGTTGCTGCGCGCTGCCCGAACCGCAGCCGGTGGACAGGGCGACCAGGGCGCCAAGCGACAGCGCTGAAGACGCCAGACGAAAAATAATTTTGGATGTCATGCTTTTTGAATTTGAGGTTTTGGGTTTGGCTGATGGAAGCGCCCCGATACACTCAGGCGGAGGGCGCGCGCTGCATGGACCGCTGGCGCGCGTGCCAGACTGCAACAGCCTGAGCTTTCTCCGTCGCGAGCATCGGGAAAACGAGGAACGGATAATCGGTTTGCCACGACATGGCCTCGGCTTCGCTCAGGGCCAGGCGAAGCAGTTGTTCATTTGCTTCAAAGACGTCGCGGAATTCGGCCAGGATGGCCTGCTTCGTGTGCTCGATCCGTGCCACGAGGTTTTGGCCAGACGCCCGGCAGAAGTTAGCAACGGTCGGTTTGATCACGGCACTTTCTTTAGTTTCAATGGCATTCATGCTTTCCTTCTGTTTAAGTAGTTGTCTATTTAGTCAAATTCACGCTCAAAAAAAATCTTCGACTTCAGGCGGGCACTGGTTCGGTTCCCTTTACTCCCAGCAATTCGTATGTCCCGCGTACAGCGTCGCCGAGGATTTCCAGTTTGTCATGGATCCGCGCCTCGGTAAGCAGCCCCTGATAATAGGCGAAAAGCGTCCTTGCTTTGGCGGCCGGGTCGGGAGCGTGGATCACTCCGGCAGCGTGAGCATCGCGAATGGCCGATTCAAGATACTTGCGCTTTTGATCGAGGATTTCCTGGATTCTCTTTTGCAAACGATCCTCCTGTGTACTGATTTCCGAGCCCAGCGAAAACAGAGGACAACCGAGCACGCATCCGCACTTGCTCCTGATCTCTGCCTGAACACGGTAACAGTAATCGCAATATCCACGGAGACGCTCGATCGGCGGAATCGTCGGGGAAAAAAGTGAGTCCAGCTCGGTGCGCCTTCGTCCCCACTCCTCGTCAATAGCCGCCACTGCCAGGTCCGCTTTTGAGTCGAAGAAATAATAAAAGCTGCCCTTTTTCACACCGGCCTTTTCGCAGATCTGGTCGATGGTCGTGCTGCCGTAAGAGCCTTCCCAGATCAACTCCCGGACGGCTCCCATCAATCTTTCTTTGGCATCACTCACGCGGCCCATAAACAAGTTTCTCTTTCTATTTTCGGTTCGCCCTTTAAACGAACACGCGACCAATTTATCAAAGTGGACCAAATAGTCAACTATTTTTTTCTGACATGTAAACTGAACCCGTGCGGCTTGCAATGGACCACCCCCTCTCCCGACCTGAGCCTGCCCTGAGCTCAGCCCTTCAACCACCTAGCAGGGAGAGACTTCCACGAAACGATTCGCGCTGAACTGAGTCGCCGACGTGAGTCGGCGCTAATCCTTTGGCTGGAAAGCAAACAAAGTGCGCCGACTCACGTCGACGGCTACGCGGTTCATGAGAAGGGAACATCTCCAAAATCCGGACGTGAATCGAAGCCATGAACCGGTCGCAATCCCCCTCAACCGCCCTCCGGGCACCTTCTCCCCCACACTGGGGGAGAAGGACGGGATGAGGGGGCGGTTCATAGAGGGCAGGCAGAGGGAGGACTTGGTTCATGGTCCCAATGCGCTCCCGATCTTTTGAGATTGGAGGCTTTCCAAGGACGCCCGGCCTGGTGTAGAATTATCATCCAGAAACCTTTTTTGGATTGAACGCATGAGCAGGTCTTTTCCGCAACGCGTCCGGTTGGTTATCCTGACAATGACAGTCTGGATGATTGCCGCGACCGCTACGGCCGGTTCGACGAAAACGCAGTCGCCATCCGAACCAATCGATTTCAGTTCCCAGATCCGCCCTGTCATTTCCAGCAAGTGTTTCAGTTGCCATGGTGCGGATGAAAGTTCGCGCAAGGCGAAGCTCCGGCTCGACGTCCGCGACGAAGCCATCAAAGACCGCAAAGGCTCGCGCGCGATCATCCCCGGTGACATCGCGAACAGCGAGATGATCCGGCGCATCACGGCCACCGACCCGGACGACGTGATGCCGCCGCCCAAATCCGGTCGCACTTTGTCCGCGGCGGAAATCGACCTCATCCGGCGCTGGATACAACAAGGCGCGGCCTATACTCCGCATTGGGCGTTTTTGAGGCCGGAACGACCGCCGCTGCCCGGAGTCAAAATGAAATCATGGCCGCGCAACGCAATCGACTCCTTCATAATCGCAAAGCTCGAAAAGAACGGCTTGAAGCCGTCGCCGTCAGCCGACCGCCACACGCTGATTCGCCGACTGGAACTCGACCTGACGGGTCTGCCGCCGACGCCAGCGGAGGTTGACGCGTTCGTGAACGACAAGCAAAGCGACGCCTACGAACGACTGGTGGATCGTTTGCTGAGGTCGCCCGCTTACGGCGAGCGCTGGGCGCGTGTTTGGCTCGACCTCAGCCGCTACGCCGACTCCGCCGGTTACGGGTCTGATCCGCTCCGGCCGAACATCTGGCCGTGGCGCGATTGGGTGATCCGGGCGTTGAACGACAACATGCCTTACGACCGGTTCACCATCGAACAAATCGCGGGCGACCTGCTTGCCCAAGACCCGAACTCCGAGAACCAGGACCCCATCATCGCCACGGCGTTTCATCGCAACACGATGACCAATACCGAGGGCGGCACCGACGACGAGGAATTCCGCGTCGCTGCCGTGAAGGACCGCGCCAACACGACCGCGCAGATCTGGATGGGACTCACGATGGGCTGCGCGCAGTGCCACACGCACAAATACGACCCCATCACCCAGCGGGAATACTACCAGTTCTACGCGTTCTTCAATCAAACCGAGGACAACGACCAGCCCGACGAACGGCCAACGATGCCGCTCCCGACGAAGCAGCAGCGCGAAAAAATGGACAACCTCAAGGCTCAGCTTTCAGAAATGGAAAAGGCGCGAAAGAAAACGACGCCGGAGTTCGAAGCGGAACTGGCCGAGTGGGAAAAGGCGCAGGCGAAAGGCATCGAGTGGATTGCCCTCGAACCATCCGCCTTCAGATCGTATGAAGGCGCGAACCTCAGCAAACTGTCGGACAACTCCATTCTCGCCAGCGGCGCTTCGCCGGAACGGGACACCTACACGATCAAAGCACGAGCCTCCTTGACCAACATCACCGCGGTCCGGCTCGAACTGTTGCCGGAAGAGAGTTTGCCCAATCAAAGGCCTGGCCGCGCTGCTGAAACAGGCAAAGTCGTTCTGAATGAACTTCAACTCGCGGTGCGCTCGCCAAAGACCGAGCCGCCCCGCGCTCGCTTCATTCGCGTCGAGTTGGCCGGCACGCAGCGCGTCCTCTCACTGGCGGAAGTCCAGGTTTTCAACGAGCGCGAAAACGTCGCGCCCAAGGGCAAAGCGAACCAATCGACCACCGACAGCGGCGCGGAAGCCAGCCGTGCCATCGATGGCAACACCGATGGGAACTTCGACGCGGCATCCACCACAATGACGAAAGCTCAGGACAGTCCGTGGTGGGAACTCGACCTTGGGGCCGACACGCCGCTCGAAGAAATCGCCATCTGGAACCGCACGGACCGCGGTCTCGGCACTCGCCTCGCGGATTTCAAAGTGCTCGCGCTTGACGCGCAGCGGAAGACCGTCTGGGAACGAAACTTCAACGCCGTGCCCACCCCGACCACCCGCGTTC
>QHPA01000173.1 GCA_003218935.1 Verrucomicrobiota bacterium | reverse complement strand
CCGTAACAATTCTCGAAAAGCCATAGTGATGAGGAAAAACGCTCAACTTTCAACGTCCAACGTTCAACGTCCAAAGCAAGCCAACAAAAGGTCAAACGATGAAAGAAAGACAATACGACTTGCAGCCAGGACCATTGCAGGTGGTGGTACAGTTTGGTGGGGCGAGGCTACTGACGAGCCGGCTCGCGCGGACGCTCGCCCCACCGAAAATGCAAACTGTACCACCACTCCATTGCAAGGCAGACGATCGGCTCTATGCGTCCCATTGAACGTCGAGCGTTGAAAGTTGAGCGTTGCAAGTTGAACCTTTCCCTTTCTATGTCCACCGAACCTCGCCTTCCGGAAATCGAGCGCGGCACCGAAGTGTTCTCGGTGGATCCATTGACCATTCGGACACATTTCGAGGTGGACTACCTGCACAGCTACAAACAGGACACGCCGTTCTTCCTCGGCCTGGCCAAGCGCAAACTGCTCGGCAGCCATTGCCCGAAGTGCAGCTACAAATTCGCCACGCCACGCGTCCATTGCATGTATTGCGGTTGTCCGACGCAATGGTTCGAGCTGCCGACCGAAGGGCGTGTTCACTCGTGGACGGTCTGTTACTTCGCCGCGCAAGAGTTCCTCAAAGACGTCCCGTTCATGCTCGTGCTGGTCGAATTCAAGGGCGTGGACACTCTGTTTCTCTCGCGTCTGGTCGGCGTGGAGCGCCGGGACATCAAAATCGGCATGAAAGTGAAGGCCAGGTTCCGCCGTAAGGCGACATGGTCGGTGCGTGATGTATATTTTGTCCGGGCCGAAACGTGACGCGGAATAACGCTGGTGGGGACGAAGGCAACCCGTGAGCGAGACCAAAATTCAAACCGAAGTCGAGCGGCAGAAGCAGATGCGGGCGGCGGAGGAACTGCTCTTCGCTGGCTCGCAAAAGCTCGGCCTGGCCAAGGGGCTTTTCCTCGGGCGGTTTGTCGCCGACTGGGTGATGCCGTATCCAACCGTGCGGCCAGAAGAGCAGGCCGAGTTGAACGACTCGCTCGCGCGACTGCGCGCGTTTCTCGACCGGAACCTCGACCCGGGAGCGATTGACCGGCAGGCGGACATCCCGCGCGAAGTCATCGACGGGCTCGCCCGTCTCGGTGTATTCGGAATGACCGCGCCGAGGGACGTCGGCGGGCGCGGTCTCTCGCAGATGGCCTATTGTCGCGTGATGGAAGAAATCGGCAGCCGGTGCGCTTCGACTTCGATTTTCGTAAACGTCCAGCATTCGATCGGCATGAGGGCGCTGCTGCTGTTCGGCACACCCGAGCAGAAGCGCCGCTGGCTGCCACCGCTCGTCAGCGGCGAGAAACTGGCCGCGTTCGCTCTCACCGAAGCCGAGGCTGGCTCGGACGCTGCGAACGTGCAGACCGTGGCCCGCCCCAGCGCCGACGGCTCCCACTTCATCCTCAACGGGGAAAAACGCTATATCACCAGCGGCGCGATTGCGCAGGTGCTCACCGTCATGGCCCGCACGCCGGTGCCGGGCAGGAGCGAATCGGCCATCACCGCGTTCCTCGTCACGCCGGACATGCCAGGCTTCGCCGTCCTTGAACCGCGTATGGAGAAGCTTGGCATCCGCGGCACCGCCACGGCGCGACTCGCGTTCCGCGACACGCCCGTGCCGAAAGACAACATCCTCGGCACCCCGGGCAAGGGACTGAAGGTTGCACTCACCGTCCTCGACTTCGGCCGCGTCACGTTCGGCGCCAGTTGCACCGGAGCGGCAAAGACGTGTCTGCGCCTGGCCGTGCAGTACGCGAACACGCGCCGGCAGTTTGGCCGCGCGCTCGGCGAGTTCGAGCTGATCAAGAAGAAGATCGCGCGCATGGCTGCCGGCGCCTACGCGATGGAGGCGATGACCACTGTCACCGCGTCGCTCATCGACCGCGGTCTCGAAGACTATCTACTGGAGACAGCCATGCTGAAGGTCTTCAGCACCGAGGCGCTCTGGATGCTCGTGAACGAAGCCTTCCAGGTCCACGGCGGCGCCGCGTATTTCACGGACCGTCCGCTGGAACGGATGCTGCGGGACGCCCGCATCAACCAGATTGGCGAAGGGGCCAACGAAGTGCTCACCTCCTTCATCGCGCTGGTGGGCATGCGCGCCCCCGGCGAGCAACTGCGCGAAATCCTCGAGGCGTTGCAGAATCCGTGGGGCGAGTGGCGCAAGGCCTGGCTGCTGGGGCTCGACCGCGTCGGCGCCGCCGTGCGCGCGCCGGAGGTGCCGGTGCGCAGCCCGCAGTTGCAATCCTACGCCGGCCGTCTCGGGGAAATGATCCGCCGCTTCAACGTCGAAGTGGACCGCGCGCTCATCCGCCACCGCGAGGAGATTCTCGAGCGCCAGTACGTGCAGGAACGCATCGCGCGCGCCGCGATGGAACTGTTTGCGTGCGCGTGCGTCCTGAGCCGCTGGGACACCGGGTTGCAAGCCGGCGACTCCCCTGCCCTGACTGGCCTCCCGCACAACGCCGCGGAGTTGTTTGTGCGGGGTTCGTTTCGCCGCGCGCGCCGCTCGCTGGCGGAAATGCACGAGAACGACGATGCTTTGACCGCCGCCGTGGCCGACTCGATGCTTCGGCAGGGTGGCGCTGCGCCATGAGGCGGCGGAAGGGCAAGGTTTGGAAACCATGCAACTGAGCTACAGCCACGGGGTCTCCCCCAGGCCGCTCATCGGTAAAAATGTAAAAATCGAGGGACGGCTGAAGGACATGATTTGTCGTGGCGGCGAAAAAATCTTTCCGCGAGAGGTTGAGGAGTTCCTGTTCAGCCACCCGAAGATCGCCGAGGCGTACGTCATCGGCGTGCCCGATTCCTACTACGGCGAGCAGGTGATGGCGTGGGTGAAGTGCACTGCGTTCAACTCGCGTCATCTCCGGCCAAGAAGATGCGCCTACGACAAGCCCGGGCCTTGATTTGGTTGTAGCGGCGGTCTGTGACCGCCGAAACCGGCGCTCATAGAGCGCCTCTACAGTTAGATTTGACATTAAGACAGCACCCAAGCCCGGGTAGTGTCCTGATTTGCGTGTGATGTCGGCGCTGTGCCCCGATTCATCGAGCCATAGGCTCGACGCTACATCAAATCAGGACACTGCCCCAGCCCGCCGTTGCTGGCGGCTCATGAAAATAGGTGTTAATTTTTCCCCGTGATCGCCGGGCCTCCATTGTACTTCAATTTCGCCCGCGATGTCGTTGAACGCTGGGCCCGGGAGCGGCCCGACGCTCCGGCGCTCTGGTGCGTCGGCGAGAGCGGCGCGAAGGAACACAGGTACTCGTTCCGGCAGATCACCGAGGACTCTCGCCGCGCTGCGAGTTTCTTCAATGACCTGGGCATCCACCGTGGCGATCGCGTTCTGCTGATCACTCCGCGCCTGCCACCCTGGTGGGTGGCGATGCTCGGCCTCGTTCGACTGGGCGCCGTGCCGATTCCCGGCACGCCGCTGCTGACCGCCAAAGACATTCGTTACCGCCTCGAGACAGCCGAGGCGACTGCGCTCATCACTGATGCAGAGGGCGTCGCCAAAGCCGAAGGGATGCAGGTCAACCATCGCCTCCTCGTTGGCGGCGAGCGTCCCGGCTGGATCAACTTCGACGCCGGTGTTCGTGCTGCCGATGCGAGCTTCGATCCTGAACCGACGCGCAGCGACGAGCCGGGCATCATTTATTTCACCAGTGGCACGACCGGTCCGCCAAAAATGGTTTTGCACACCCAAGCCAGTTACGGCCTCGGCCATCGCCTCACGGGGGAGTTGTGGCTCGACCTTGAGCCGAACGACGTCCATTGGTGCCTCACGGACACCGGCTGGGCGAAGGCGGCCTGGTCCTGTTTTTTTGGGCCGTGGCAGATGGGGGCTTGCGTGTTCGCAGTGGACTCCCGCGGCAGGTTCGATCCCGTCGCAGCCCTGCGGACGCTCGCCCAGTACCCCATCACCACCTGGTGCGCGCCGCCGACGGCGCTGCGACTGATCGTGCGCGAGGATTTGTCGGCCTGCCGGTTTCCGCATTTGCGCCATTGTGTGAGCGCGGGCGAACCGTTGAATCCCGAGGTCATCGCCGCCTGGAAGCAGGCCACGGGTCACACCATTTACGAAGGATACGGCCAGACCGAGACGGTTGTTTTGATCGGCAATTTCCGGTCGCTTGGGGAGAAGGTGCGCCCCGGTTCGATGGGCAAACCGACGCCGGGATTCACGGTCGCGTTGCTGGACGAGAATCTGCAGGACTTGTCTGCCGGTCGGGAAGGCGAAGTGGCCGTGCGCGTCAGGCCACAGCGGCCGCTCGGATTGTTCCGCGAATACTGGCGCAACCCGAACGAAAATGCCGCCCGTTTCCGGGAGGACTGGTATTTGACGGGGGACCGCGCCGCGCGGGATGCGGAGGGCTACTATTGGTTCGTCGGCCGCGCGGACGACGTGATCAAGAGCTCGAGCTACCGCATCGGGCCGTTCGAAGTCGAGAGCGCGTTGATCGAGCATCCGGCGGTGCTGGAAGCCGCGGTGGTGGGAAAGCCGGACCCGGTGCGCGGGCAGGTCGTCAAGGCGTTCGTCGTGCTGCGCAAAGACCGCGCGCCGAGCGAAGAGCTCCGAGGCCAACTGCAGGCGCACTGCAAGAAAGTTACCGCACCCTACAAATATCCCGACAGAGACCTTAGCAGAGCACGCAGCGCGACGAAGCCGCAAACAAAGGACAGATACTGATTGCCGGCAAACGCGTCGGGCCGGCGGAGGTGGAATCGACGCTCGTTGGGCATCCGGCGGTAAGCGAAGCGGCGGCGGTCGGTGTGCCTGATGAGATCAAAGGCGAATCGCTGGTCTGCTTTTGCGTGCTCAGGCCCGGACACGCTCCCGACGAGGCGCTGCGCGGCGCGCTGAAAGAGCGCGTGAGTCGTGCCTTGGGCAAGTCGTTCGCGCCGCGCGAAGTGAGGTTCGTTCGGGATTTGCCGAAAACACGGAACGCGAAAGTCATGCGGCGCGTCATCCGGGCGGCCTGGCTGGGCCACGACCCGGGCGACATTTCAGCGTTGGAAAATTCGGCCACGGTGGAAGAGGTGCGACGAGCGGGGTAGAGTGATTGCCAGGAATCAAGTTCCGGTTCGGACGTTGAAAAGGGCTCGGAATTACTCATGGGACCGTTGGATGGGCCACATTTTCTTTCCCCTCACCCCGGCCCTCTCCCCAGGGGAGAGGGAGAAACCTCCGCCGTGTTCGGACCGTGCCCGCGACGGAGTTTGTCAATCCAGTGTGCGCAAAACATGCCCCTGTCGGCGGCTGTTCCCTCTCCCTGAGGGAGAGGGTCAGGGTGAGGGGAAACGACGCTTCGACTGCCGCCGACTGTCGCATATCCAAACACGATATGACGGTTTAACGCTTTAACGCTTCAACGACTTCAGTACTGAGGAGTCTCTTTTGCTCTCCGGTTGACCTCCATTGAGCTTTTTATCGTCTTCAACGCTTGAGTGCCTTCGGTTGCGACTTTAAATACGCAGTCCATTTCGACGGCTTCGGCCAGCCGCCGCAAATATTCCTCGCGCGGAATTTTGATCGCGCCGAGTTGTTGTGTGATGTGCGTCGTCAATTGAATGTCGAACAGGACGATGCGGCGGCTGCGCAAGTGTTGAATCAAATGGTAAAGCGCTGCTTTCGACGCGTTGCTGACCCGATGGAACATGGATTCGCCCGCGAAGAATCCGCCGATGGACACGCCGTAGATGCCGCCGACGAGTTGCGCTCCCTGCCAGCATTCAACGCTGTGCGCATGACCTTTTTTGTGCAACCGCGTATAGGCTTCGACGAAGTTGGGGCTGATCCAGGTGCGCTCGCGTCCGGGAGCCGGCTCCGCGCACGCCTGGACGACCTTGCGGAAGGCGCGGTCAATCGTGATTTCAAAGACGCCATTGCGAATCACGCGCGCCAGACTTTCCGGTACATGGAAACGGTCCAGCTCAAAAACCGCGCGCGGATCAGGTG
>QHPA01000172.1 GCA_003218935.1 Verrucomicrobiota bacterium | reverse complement strand
AAAACCTTCCTCGGTCAAAGCCCCCGAAATGCAACCGCTCCAGAGTTGAGGATCGTTTTGCAACGGTTCGGGCACAGCCTCATCGGAGACAATGTCGGAAATCACGGCGCGCCCGCCTTTCTTTAACACACGAAATATCTCCTCGAACAACCGCCGCTTCGATTTCGTTTCGACCAGATTGAGCACGCAGTTGGAAACAACGACGTCAATGGAGTCGCTCGCCACCAGCGGCTCTCGCGCGCGCAGCTCTTGCGCGAGTTCATCCGCGGCCAGAAATGACCTGGCGTCGGCGACGGGGCGTTGTTTCAACTCCTGGTCCAGTTTTTCCAAATCGAGCGCCAGGTCCTGGATGCGGCCCTTGCGGAATTCAACGTTGGCGTATCCCAGACGCCCGGCGACGATCGGCGCGTTGCGGCGCGCCACCGCCAGCATTTCATCGGTCATGTCGATGCCGATGACCTTTCCCTGCGGCCCGACAATTTGCGCGGCAATGAAGCAGATTTTCCCCGCCCCGCTGCCCAGATCGAGCACGGTCTCGGCGGGTTTGAGGTAACGACTGGGATCGCCGCAGCCGTAATCCTTTTGAATCACCTCTTGCGGGATAATCTTGAGGTATTGCGGGTCGTAATCGACGGCGCAGCACAGGGCCGGTTCGGGGGCCCGGGCCGCGGCCGCGTAGCGTTGCTTGACGGCCGATTCGGGATGGATCGTTTTCATGGTCGGTCGGGATCGTTGGTGCACGAAGAAACCTAAGGAGAAACGCGTTGCTTGACCAGCGGATTATCGGCGCGTGACTCGTGCCATTTCCGTTCTGCTGCCAGACGCTTCGGATCGGCGCCGGCGAAATAACGAACCGTCAACCACACGTCCGAAGCCGTCGTCATCAATGCCCCGCGAGCGGCAAAACGGCGCGCCGAGGAAACCACATCCGAACGCAGCGTCACAACTCGTCCCTGCCGCGCCATTCGCCGGGAGAAATCAACGTCTTCAAACAACGGCATGTCCTGAAAACCTCCGACGCGCTCGAAGATCGTTCGGCGAACGAAAATGCCCTGGTCGCCGTAAAACCAACGGAAACACCTCGAACGCCATTCACCGAGCAAGCACGTCAGCCGCAAGAGCCGCGAACGGCTCTGGAAGCGTCGCGCGAACGCGCCGCCGGCCACGCCCGGTTGGCCGAGCACCGCTTCGATTTGTTTCAACGTGTCCGGCACTGTCCACGTATCGCCATGAAGAAAGAGGAAGATGTCGCCACACGCCATTCGCGCTCCAAGGTTCATTTGTGCCGCGCGCCGGCTCTGGACGCTGCTGATGACCTTCGCCCCCGACGCGTTGGCCAGCGCGACCGTTTCATCCGTGCTCCCGCCATCCACGACCAGGATTTCGTGCGGCGCCCGGTTCGCTTGAACGTGAGCCAGGGTGCCGGGCAACAATTCGCCCTCGTTCAACGTTGGAATGATGACGGAAATCATCGTTGACGAAATGTTCTGTCGGCGCCGGGTTTAATCGTGGCTTTGAACCCTTTTTCCGCTAAAACCGTCCAACCGTCGTGATTAAATTTCCATCCACCGCGGCTGTCCTGATGATAGCACAGCTTTCTCTCTCTGCCCAGGCGGAAACAAATGTCTCTTCGCCGATTGTTTACACCGGCATGTGCGACGCCTCGGCCGCGATTGCGTTGACCGACAGGCTTTTCGCAGCGGCGAGTGATGAAGACAGTGTCATACGCGTTTACAACCGCGAGGGGAGCGCGAACCCGGTGCAGAGTATCGACTTGGCGGCTCTTCTCGATCTGGACGCCAGGAAGCCCGAGTCCGACTTGGAGGCTGCGGCGCGCATCGGCGACCGCGCTTATTGGATTACTTCTCACGGTCGAAACAGGAGCGGCAAATTGCGACTCAGCCGCGAACGATTTTTCGCCACGCAAATTATCACCAACGCGCAGGGCATCGAGTTGAAAATCGTCGGCCGGCCGTATGAAGGTTTGTTGCGCGACCTGACCGGCGATCCGAAACTGGCGCGCTTCAACCTGGGGGAGGCTGCGCGGCACGAACCCAAGGCGCGCGGCGCATTGAACATCGAAGGGTTGAGCGCTGTGCCGAACGGCGGTTTGCTGATTGGTTTCCGCAATCCGATTCCTGGCGGCCAGGCGCTGCTCGTTCCGATGCTCAACCCGGACGAAGTGATTCATGGCAAGCCGGCGAAACTCGGCGAACCGATCCTCCTGAATCTGGACGGCCTGGGCATTCGCGACATGGCGTATTCGGACGGCAAATATCTAATCATCGGCGGCCCGTACGATGGCAAAGGGCAGTCGCATCTCTACGAATGGTCGGGTGGAACGTCAGCGCCGCGCCGGTTGAAGCACGCGCATTTCAAGGGCCTGAATCCTGAAGCGATCATTTTTTATCCGGACAAAGGCTGGGGACAGGTTCAACTGCTCAGCGACGACGGAAAAAAGCTGGTGAACGGAAAGCCGTGCAAGGAACTGGGCGACCCGAATCAACAGCATTTCCGCAGCGTGTGGGTAACGTGGTGAGGGTGTATGCCCGTTTTGACGCAAATCAGTTTTTGCGAGCGGTAAATAGCTGCGGAGCAGCGATGAGACGGTAGCCCACGGCGTCAGCCGTGGGTTTGAAGTAATGGAAATCCGAGCCGCGAAGCGGCGAAAGAAAGTCCTCTTGGACTACAATTCTGTCGCCCCTGGCGGGGCTTTTGGCGATGGCGCATTGTTCCCCACGGCTCACGCCGTGGGCTCTACCTCTTCCGCCACACCGTGGCTGACGGCTTGCCCAGCTATTGCCGAAATCTGGTGACAGACACCAATGCAGTAGCGGACGCGGCGACCCGGTTCTATCGGATAAAACAATTGCCCTGAAAAAACCAGGCCCTTTGACGTGTCATTACCCTGTCCGCTTTGGTCAATGCAGCTCCAGAATGCGGAAGAATCGGGACGGACCCGCAACGGGAACGTCAATCGTGCTCCTGGCAGAGGTCGCAACAATGGCAAATCCCGAATTTTCCCAGGCCGAATCATTCAGGTTATCCATCGACTGAACCAGGTATCGTGAGCCCACGCTGCTGGCCCAGCTCACACGAAAGAAGGTGCCCGACGGCGAAAGCGTTATGCCCTCGATGGGAGCGACGAAGAAGCGTCGGCCGAGGATTTCGCCAGTGATTCGCAGAATACCAGTCACATCAGTGGTTGGATCTTGCGGCGCGTCGAATCGCTGCAGACGGATGAGAATGGCGCCATTACCGGCCAGCAGTTCCGCGCCGATTGCCGGATTCAATGTCAATTGCCCCTGATAGAATTTGACCGACATTGCAGCAGGGCAGGTGAAGGGCGAGTAGTCCCTCGGCACATTCAGGTAAGGGTTCCAGTCCAGCGGATCGCATCCCGTATACGTTCGGTCTTCGCCCTGGCCAAAGGTGACTGCAGCCTTGCCGCCCACGGTTTCCAGTTCTGCTGAGACCACGCCGGAGTAGGCGAAAGGGGCGAGCGCGGCTTGAAACCGGGCATTCAATTGGCCGTCGAATTCCAACCAGAACTTCCCGGCGTAAAGGATCGCGTTCGTGCCGCCCGGTGTCCCGCCGATGAACAAATGCGCTTCGAAAACTCCTTGCGCCTGCGCGGAAAGTCCGAGCAGAGCGAAAGCGAGCAAAACCGACTGGCAACTGGAAGTCGCCAGTCCGGCGCCCGCGAATTTTGGGAATCGATTCGCTCCTGTTAACGAGTTCATAAGGGAGTCCACCAGTATCAGACCGGCGCCGGGTGGCAATGGGGCGAAACCCTCAGCTCCATTGCCCGCACGTCACGATTGAGCGTCGCCTCGGAGTCAGGCGAGTGCGCCGGTACAACTGCTGCCGGAACCTGCGGTGCAGGCAAAACAATGAACGCCGGTTTGAATCGCGCGCTGCTCCAGATAATCCGGCGCGATGTCCCACAAGTAAAGCGGCTTGCCGTTCTCCATCCGCATATCGAGCATCTGGTTGAAGTCGCAATCGTAAAGTTCGCCGCGATAATCGACGCTCAACGTGGTGCGGCACATCAAAGCCTCCACCGTCGCCGGATTGAAGCTGTTGGCGAGCAGTTCGAGATACTCATCCCATTTGCCTTGTTTGCGGAGGTCGTCCGCGAAGCGGGCGATCGGCTGGTTCGTGATGGTGTAAAGCTTGTTGAAAACGATGCCGAACTCGCGTCCCAAAACTCCTTTGTAATCGGCTTCCAACTCCGCTTGCGGCCCCGGCAAGGTTGGTCCGAGTGGATTATAAACCAGGTGCAACGGTAACTTCGTGCCGTATCCGACCGCATTCAATTTCCGCAGCGCGGAAATGCTCTTGTCGAACACGCCGTTGCCGCGCTGCTGGTTGACGTTCTCCGCCGAGTAGCAGGGCAGGGACGCGATCACCTGGACCTCATGTCCGGCCAGAAACTCAGGCAGCCAGCCATAGCCTTTCTCTTCGATGATGGTCAGGTTGTTGCGGTCAATGACTTCCGCGCCGACCGAGCGCGCGGTTTCAACAAAGTAACGAAAGAATTCGCTGAGTTCCGGCGCCCCGCCCGTCAGGTCCACGATTGGCGGACGATGCCGGCGAATCCACTCGCCGATGCGGCGCGCCGTCGGTTCGTCCACCATCTCGGTCCGCCACGGCGCGGCGTCCACGTGGCAAT